>WQRM01000025.1 GCA_009786735.1 Oscillospiraceae bacterium
GATTCTGCCACACCTCGCCGCGCCAGACATAAAAATGCACCACCACGCCGGCCATGTTGCCGTTGAAGGTCGCGCGGGTGTATTGCTCGGCGGGGTTGGTGGCGGCCGGGGTTTGGATCATGTTGGTGTTGTGCACAGTGATGCCGCGGGCTTGTCCGCGCAGCGCCTCGCCGGGCTTGCCGAAGGGCTCGTTGGGTTTCATCAGCCCGCCAGCGGGCACCCAACTTGCCACGCTGCGGGTTGCGCGCATGCCATCGGGGATGATTTTTTCGTGGATGGTCAGCTGTGCTGCGCCGATGTATACGGTGTTGGTTTGGTCTGGCGTAAGAAATACGCTCAAGGGGGTCACTCCTTGCAAAAAATAGTCACCCCCCTGTGTGTGACAGCATGGGGTGCACACTTTATCTTAACATGGATTTGCGCTTTCGTCAAGTGAAACGCGCACATTTTTCTTGCATTTGCCGCTGCAACGTGCTATAATAGTATAAAATAATACAGTGGAGGCGTGTTGGCATGGAACAAAAGAGACAATCGCCGCGCAACTGGCTTGTCATCTTCCTCGCTGTTTTGGTGGGGCTGTGGCTATTGCCGCAAGTCCTAGGCGTAGCGTCCAATGCGCTTTGGCACACAAACGCTGAAGTTGCCATGGATAATTTTGCGTTGTTTAGCCGAATTAACACTTCGCTTCTCATTTTGCAGTTGTTAATCCCGCTTGTTGCGCTGGTTGTGGTCGTTTCGATGTTGCGAAAATGGGCTGTGTTGTGGCCAGTTCCTGTGTTTTATGCGGTTAACCGGATGTCTACTTTTATTTTTTTGTTTTTGATTACCGAGCAAACTTCGCGTGCGTTAGCGCTCCTCTCTGCCATCAACATGATGTTTAATGTCACCGCTGCTGCGCTCACGTTCTTCCTCGTGCGGCGGCACAACCAAAAAACGCAAACCCAACCCGAACCAACCGATCATACGGTGGAGGAGCGTTAGCATGGAACAAAAGAAACAATCGCCGCGCAACTGGCTTGTCATCTTCCTCGCCACATTGGTGGGGATTTGGGTGGTGTCGTCTGTGCTGTACACACTCAACCGTATGCTGTGGAGCGCGGTGCTCGCGGATGCACCGTTGTTCGGTGAACGATTGCCAATTCGGCTGTTTGGAGCGATAGTCACGCTTGGAACGATTGCCGTGCTCATTCTTGTCATCACCAAGCTGGGCAAGTGGAATGTGCTGTGGCCTGCGTTTGCGGGATTTGTGCTCGAGTGGCTTTGGTCAAGAATTTGGCCTTATCTCTTCGAGCTCGTTCGTTTAATTTATACGCAAAACGACTTCGGACATGCGGAATCTCTGCGGCTGTTTGCGGTGTTACCTGCGGTCACTGCGCTGATTTATCTTGCCGCGGCAACGCTCACGTTTGTGCTGGTGCGGCGGCGCGGCAAAGCCCTGCACACTTGGCTAACGACTTTTCTCATCACACTGGTGAGCGTTTGGCTGTTTAGGCTAGTGAGCTCTGCGCTGTTGAACACGCTTCGGTGGCTGGTGTTTGCCCACGACCCATGGCAATGGAACAGGATTACCGCTTCAATCAACGTGATGGTTGCGCTGGCAAGTTTGGCGGCGCTGATTGTGGTCGTGCACAAGCCTCGCAAATGGTCAGTGCTTTGGCCCGCGCCCGTGTTTTTCGTGATTGTGTACGTGTGGCGTTCACATATCATGCCCTATTTGCACAGCTGGTTTTTTGAACGTGCCATCGCAAATGACCCCCTTTTCTGGGAAGCGACTTTCCAGGAAGCAACCTCCCCAGAATGGCTTTGGCTGGTTACGCCGCTGTTGTATCTGGCTGCCGCCATGTTGATTACCTTGCTCGTGCGGCGGCACAACCAAAAAGCGCAAGCCCAACCCGACCCCGAACAAACTATGTTAACATAAAGGAGCAACCCCATGGAATTTGTAGCATTCGATAAACCCCGCGCGTGCCGCGACATCGCAAGCGTGATCGCGCAAGTGCAAGCCGGCAGCCTCAAAAACGGCGACGCCGTGACCGTGCAAGGCAGCCTGCACCGCATCAAAGAGATGAGCGGCTTCGCGTTCGTCAACGTGCGCGGCGCACGGCATGTGTTCCAGTGCATTTGGCACGACGACAGCTCGCAAGGCAACATCAAAGATTACGCCGTGGAGGACTGTGTGGTCATCAACGGCAACGTCGTGATGGAAGAGCGCAGCAAGCTGGGCTTCGACATCGCCATTGTGAGCATGACGAAGCTCTCAAGCGCTGCCGAGCAGCTGCCAGTGGAAATCAGCAACGACCGCAAGATTGACAAGCTGCAGCTCAACACCCTGCTCGACCACCGCGTGGTGACGCTGCGCAACCCAAAAGTGCGCGCTGCCATGCGCATTGCCGACGGCGTGCTGCATGCGTTCCGCACGCACCTGCGCAGCGAAGGCTTTGTGGAGTTCGTGCCGCCGAAGCTGGTGCAAGCCGGTGCTGAAGGCGGTGCTGCGCTGTTTGAAGTAGACTTCTTCGGCGAAAAAGCGTATCTGACGCAAAGCCCGCAAATGCACAAGCAAATCATGGTGGGTTCGGTGAACAAGGCTTACTGCGTGGCACCGGCGTTTCGCGGCGAAAAGCATAGCACCAACCGCCACCTGTGCGAATACGAAAGCCTTGACTTTGAGATGGGTTTCATTGACTCCTTCCAAGACTTGATGGCGGTGGAGTGCCGCTTGTTCACGCACATGCTGAAGTTCTTGAACGAAGAGTACGCGCCGGAGATTGAGATGTTCTTGGGGCAAGGCAATCGCCTGCCAGAAATCACGCAGTTCCCACAGATTAAGTTTGCGGATGCCAAAGCGCTGTATGCCGAGGCGCACGCCAACGCTGCTGCCGACGGCAACGATCTTTCGCCGGACGAAGAGAAGTGGTTGGGCGAGTTCTTCCTGCGTGAGCACAACGCGCCGATCGTGTTCGTCACGCATTATCCGTCAAAAAAACGCCCGTTTTACGCCATGGATGATCCCGCCGACCCACGCTATACGCTGAGCTTTGACTGCTTGATGTATGGTCAAGAAGTCACCACGGGCGGGCAGCGCATTCATGATTACCACGAGCAAGTGGCGAAAATGCAGGCGCGCCGCATGGACGTTGCCGACTTTGAGGACTACCTAACCATGCACAAGCACGGCATGCCACCGCACGGCGGGTTGGCGCTTGGGTTGGAGCGCGTGGTGCAAAAGCTGCTGGGGCTTGACAATATCCGCCGTGCCACGGCGTTCCCGCGTGACCGCGACCGGCTGCGACCATAACACATAACAACCTGTAGGGGCGGCGATTACGCCGCCCATGTTTTTATCATGCACCGAAAGGAGCTCCCCATGCCTGACCTAAATCTGCACGGTATCGATAATGGCGAAACCTTCGACTTTGGTCGAACATCGGCGAACTACGCGAAGTTTCGCGACATCTACCCGCCGTCGTTTTACGCAAAGCTGCGCCAGCTGGGCATCGGACTGCCCGGCCAACATGTGCTTGACCTCGGCACCGGCACGGGTGTGCTGCCGCGCAACCTCGGCGGCGCACGCTACACCGGCATGGACATCTCACCGGAGCAAATCGCCATGGCGCGCGAGCTTTCGCAGGGCATGGACGTTGAGTATCACGTCATTCCAGCAGAAAAGATTGACTTTGCGCCGAGCACGTTTGATGCCGCAACCGCCGTGCAGTGCTTTCACTACATTGACCGCGCGAAATTCCTGCCAAAGCTGCATCAAGCGCTGAAGCCGGGCAGCTTATTCGCCATTTGCGCTATGGATTTTTTACCCTATGAAGATGACATCATGCGCGGCAGCGAAGCGCTCGTGCGCAAACATAACCCAAGCTGGACAAGCGGTAATTCTCCGCGCAAACACAAGCGCGACTTAGGGCGCGCACCATGGGCAAGACCGCTGTTTCGTGTGCACAAGCGCGTGCTGTGGTGCGAGGACGTGCCCTTCACCCGTGAAAGCTGGCATGGGCGCATGCTCACTTGCCGTGGGGCGGGTGGGTCGCTGTCGGAGGAAGCCATGGCTGCCTTCACCGCTGACCACTGGGCGTACATGCAAACGCTGCCCGAAAAATTCACCGTGAAGCACCAAGTTATGATGTTTATCCTAAGGAGAAAACCATGAATAAATCCGCTTTTATCGCCATCGTCGGCTGCCCCAACGTGGGCAAGTCATCCATCCTCAACGCGCTGCTGGGCGAGAAAATCGCCATTGTCAGCCCCAAGCCGCAAACCACCCGCACGCGCATCATGGGCGTGATGACCGAAGGCGCACGCCAGTTTGTCTTCACCGACACACCCGGCATGCACCGCCCACGCACCAAGCTCGGCGAACACATGGCGCGTGCCGTGCGCGACGGCATGGACGGCGTGGATGCTTGCCTGCTGGTGACGGAAGCCGTGGGGAATGGTCTGCGCGAACAAGAGGAACAGCTGCTTGCGGACTTCAAGCGGCAGGGCATGCCTGTGATTCTCGCGCTGAACAAGATTGACCTGCTTAAGTCTCGCGAGGACTTGGCGGTGCGCATCGCGCAGTTCAGCGAGCAGTGTGACTTCGTGGCGGTGGTGCCATGCAGCGCAACGAGCGGCAAGAACATGCCCGTGCTGCGCGACGAGCTGCATGCGCTGTTCGACCATCTGCCACTGGACGAAGGCTTCTTCTTCCCGGAGGATACGCTCACCGACCAGCCAGAGCGCGTGCTCGCGGCCGAGCTGCTGCGCGAACAGCTGCTGCGCAACCTGGAGCAGGAGATCCCGCATGGCACGGCGGTGGTGATTGAGAAAATGCGCATGCGCGAGGGGCGCGACGACCTGATGGACATCGAAGCCACGATTTTCTGCGAGCGCGAAACGCACAAGGGCATGATCATCGGCAAGCACGGCGTGATGCTCAAGAAGATTTCGTCGGCTGCGCGGGTGTCGCTAGAGCGCTTTCTGGACTGCAAGATCAACCTGCAGTGCTGGGTGAAGGTGAAGGAAGACTGGCGCAACCGCGAGGGCTTGATTCGCAATTTTGGGCTGGATACGTGAGGGCAAAAAGCTCCCATCAAAAGGGCGCGGGGAGTGATACTCCCCGCCTAAAACGATAAGAGGCAGGGCGCGAATGCTATTCGCGCGTGCTTGCAACCTGAAAAACATCTCACTTAAATAACCCCGCTCAGTTAATGCCTCCCCTTTGGGGGAGGTGGCGCGAACGCGCCGGTGGGGGAAAGGAAAATAATTATGACCACCTACAAGCAAGTGGACGAAAGCTGCTTCGCGCTGTACGACCAAGTGCCGCAACGGCTGATGGTGCACAGCGTGTATCAACTCGAGCGACCCAACCGTGGCTTGGGCGGCATCCACTTGGTGGAAGCGCCGGTGAGCACCCCTTGGCTGAAAGACTTTTGCGTTGGCGAAGATGAAAGTGTGTCGCGCTGGAAAGACCGCTGGGATTTGGCCAACTGGGCGTTCTTCATGGCGTTTGATGGCGACAAACCCGTGGGCGCTGCAACCATCGCCAGCCGCACCGAGGGCGTGAACATGCTCGAAGGGCGCGATGGCCTCGCCGTGTTGTGGGACTTGCGCGTGCATGATGACCACAAGCAGCAAGGCATTGGGCAGATGTTGTTCGATATGGCGAAAGGGTGGTCGCGCGCACAAGACTTGGCGCAGCTGAAGATTGAGTGCCAAAACACCAACGTGCCCGCTGTAAACTTCTACCACAAGCAGGGCGGCACGCTGGGCAAAATCGACGAGTATGCCTACTACACGCAACCCGAATATCGGCACGAAACGCAGCTGATTTGGTATCTAAGCTTATAACCCCTACGGGGCGCAGGCGCTTCGCGGTAAATCTTGCAGACAACATAAATAGCTTGCCCTTTACGCATACTAAGAAAAAATGTGGAGGGCAATAATATGAGCAACCAACAACCCAACAACGCCGCCCAAGCCTGGGCAAGCTTTGCCGCAACCGGCAGCATCAACGACTACCTGCGCTATCGTGCGCTGGAAAACCGAGCCGATCAACCATCAGGGGTATCCAATGCAAACACAAGCACTCACCCTGCGGGCAAGCCCGCTGAAAGAAAACGACCGCCTAATCACGGTGCTCACTGAGCAGCATGGGCTCATGCGGGCGTTTGCCAATGGCGCACGCCGCCCCAAAAGTCCGCTGCACGCCGCCACGCAGCCGTTCGCCTATGGGCAAATGCAGCTTGCACAGCGGCGGGATACATACACCCTGCGCGAGGCACAGGCCGATGGCGTGTTCTTCGCAGGTCTCGCGGCGGACATCACTCGCCTTGCCCTGGCGAACTACTTCGCTGCGCTGTGCATCGAATTTTGCCCGCAGCAAGAACCCGCGCCCGAGCAGCTTCGTCTGCTGATGAACGCGCTGCACTACTTGTGTGAGGGCACGCGCCCGCAGCTGTTGCTCAAAGCTGTGGTGGAGCTGCGGCTGCTGTGCCTTGCGGGCTATGCGCCGGATGTGCCCACGCCTGCGGTGCGTGCGGTGTGCGACCTGCCGCTTGTGCGCGCCTTCAAGCTTGCTCTGCCGGAGGATGACTTGCGGCGGCTGGCGCGGTTTGGTGGGGATTATGCCGCGAAGATGGCTGGGCGGCGGTTTGAGGAACTTACATATTATCAAGAGTTGGAGACAGCTTAACATGTGCTACATACTGACCGGCTATGTACAAGAGCAATATGTCAATGAAGCGTTTCGCAGTGTGTGTGACAAGTACCAGCTGATGCGATGCCACGCGAAAGAGGACTGGCTTTCACTCGCCCCGAAGCCGAAGATGGTGCTTTTGGGCAATGGCGGCCACTGCGACTGCGGCACTGCGATTGGAAGCGGTAAACTGGATAGCCACGATGAGTTGCGCGGCTACATCAACTTTTGGAAAGATTTGCGCGAACTCGGCGTGCCCAGCTTCACACTTTTCAAGCATTGGGACGATGGCAAGCCGATACCTCCCCCGCCAGTCAAAAAAATCAATCTCGATTACGTTGACGAAACGTTTCTGGCCAACATGAAAGAAGACGTGCTGTATACAATCTACATGACACGATGGAACTAACAAAATCACAACGGAGGAATATCCTTTATGCAAGACTCGGATAGAGCACAGCGAAGCGACGGAGCTCCGCCGCAGGCGGTGAAAATCGAAATCCTCACCCTCTTCCCCGCCATGTGTGATGCCGTGCTGAGCGAAAGCATCATCGGTCGCGCCCGCTCGCTTGACCTCGTACACATCGGCACACGCAACATACGCGACTACACCGCCGACAAACACCGCCGCACCGACGACTCCCCTTTCGGCGGCGGCCTCGGCATGGTCATGCAGTGCCAGCCCATTGCCGATTGCTTCCGCGCCCTGTGCGACGACTGGGGCGTGCGCCCGCATTTCATCTACATGAGCCCGCAAGGCAAGCCGCTCACCCAGCAGCGGGTGAAGGAACTCGCTCAGCTGCCGGCCATCGCCATGCTGTGCGGACACTACGAAGGCGTGGACGAGCGCGTGATTGAAGCCCTCGTTGACGAGGAAATCTCGGTGGGGGATTACGTGCTCACCGGCGGCGAGCTGCCTGCACTGGTGCTGGCAGATGCCATCACGCGCCTGCAGCCGGGCGTGCTGAAGACCGATGAGGCGTTCATCGGCGAAAGTCACTGGGACGGTCTGCTTGAGCAGCCGCACTACACCCGCCCGGCCGTCTGGGAGGGTCGCGCTGTGCCCGAGGTGTTGCTCAGCGGCAACCACGCCCTGCAAGCGCAGTGGCGGCGCGAACAGCAACTTGAGCGCACGCAGCGCAAGCGACCGGATTTGCTGGGCGATAAATAACCAACAAAATCTTCATCTCAGTGCCCATGTTCGCATTGGGCACTTTTTGTTGTGAAATCCCACAAAAAGCCTTCCAATCTATTGACAAAAATCGTCTTTCGTGTTACACTCTCTTTAACACTATAAGTTGATGGGAGAGTTCGGTATGAAAAAAATGTTGCGTCGCGCGCTCAGCGTGCTGCTATCCTTGGCTCTGCTGGTGACCTCAATGGCCATCGGCGCTACAGCCAACCCAACGGCGGTCACACCCACCACGGCCAGTGTGGTCACCTCGCTTGCGCCGCCCCAGGTGGCTTTGCAAGTGCCCGAAACCCTGTGGCTGCAGCCGAACATGACCAACCACACCACTATGATCGGGCGGCAAACCGCCGTGCGCGAGTGGACGAACTCAAACTTTGGTGCGGGTGCTTATGACGGCAGCGTTGCGCACACCGAAGCGTTTGCTCGTGTGCGCTTTCAAACCACAGACCCCGCCCGTGTCACCAACATCGTCATCAGCACACAAATGTATAACCTTGGCGGGCGCAGCGGCGGCACTGGTGGGTTGGTGGAGTTCACACAAACATACACCAATCGTGTGAACACACCCTCGCACCTTGACCGTGAGTTCCGTCTCGCTGGCGGGCGCATTTCCGCCCCCGGCTTGTATAACCGCAACTATGACATCCTGCGCTGGACGGCCACCTTCACCCTTGATGGCGTGGCGGGTCACACCATCAGTGCCTACTCCATTGTGTGGGCGCAATCGTTGATGGCTGGCGGCGCAAGCTTGGGCAACTGGAACGCCGGGCGTGTACGCATTACGTTTGCAGGCATTGGCTTGCACACCACCGGTTCTGGTCATCCAGGCAACGAAAACGGCTTCCATGGTCTTTCGTTGCAGCACGACAGAACGCATCGTCACACCAACCATCTGCCGTTTGACTGGCTGCGTGGCATTCCCTCAAGCTCTGGCATTATGCATACCCAAGGGCAAAATCCCGCTGGTGGTATGGCGAACTCCAACATGGCAGCCCCTTATTTGGCTGGCGCACATTTCTACACCGACCTTGGCGGTCGTCTTTACGGCAATATTGCCGACCGCAACAACACCAACGCACAAATCACCATCGGTAACTTGAACACCGTTTGGGGTAGCGTTACGGTGAACTCGCGTTTTCGCTCCCCTGCAGGCGGCGCTGGGTTAAGCTCGCGCAACGAGCGTTTCACCCCGGTTGCCAACCTTGACGACGCGCAAGCAGCAAATGCGATTCCCGACTTGGTCATTGGCTTCAAGTCCTCCGAAACAAGAACCACCGGCAGCGAGGCTCGCCATATTTTTTCCTTCTCCGACGGACACAGCCCAGGAACCGCAAACAGCAATCCTGCGGCGGCAGCGGCTCGTTCGGCATATTGGGGACATGCGGGCTCTAACAGCACCGCCCCGCAATTCGTTTGGGGACCTCGCAATGACGGCGGTGGTGCGCCAAACAGTGCTAACTTAATGATTGGTGCCGGCGCGAACACCACGCAACGCCTTTCCACCAACCGCACTTACTTTTCCTTTGCGGCATGGGTCAGAGGTGACAACAACAACCGCGGCATTGCTCGCGTGGCTGGTCGTATTAACATCAACTGGCGCGACACCACAACCTACCGCAACGCAAGCTCCTCGCTGTGGTGGAACGCGTGGCAAAACATCGACCAATTCGTGCGCCCGAACTATAACGCCGATTTTTACTCTCGCCTGCGCCACAACACCCTGCGCCTTGGCGTGCCGCACACCAACTTTGCCGTCTACAACGTGCCCATCAACGCAACTTATCGCAACAACCGCCATGTCCGCCCCACAGCGGGCAGCGTGCGCGTGGAGCATGCCTACCAACCCACCGGGGCGCTGCTCAATAACCGCGTGCAGTTCAGCGATGGCCCCGGCGCGGGTTACGCTTGGACGCGCATCGATGGTCTGCTAAGGGGCGACCGCGTGACGGCAACTCCCGTGGCGATTCCCGGCATGCGTTTGCATTCCATGGTGATTCTTGATGCCGCCAACAATGTGCTGCAAACCGTCAACGCCAACGCATATGGCGTTATCCCCGGCGGCAACTGGCAAAGCCACGCCGAAGCAGGACGCACCGTGCGTTTCCTCTATGTGCAAGTGCCCGTGCGCATCACACTGAATGCCCAAAGCGGCACCGTCACGCCAATGTTTGTGGACCGCGTGCAAAACGCAAACCACGACCTGCCCACGCCCACACGCACCGGCTTCGGCTTCCAAGGCTGGTGGACAACGCCTGCCACCGGCGGCTATCGCCGTTACAACAACACCCCGGTCACCAACATGACCGACCACACGCTGTATGCCCGCTGGCTGGGCAATCCGCACACGTTGTATTTCAACGCAGGCAGCGGCACTGCCAACCGCGCAAGCCAAGCCATCCGTTTTAGCGACCCCTTCGGCGAGCTGGCAACCATCACCACGCCGCCCTATGGTCACACCTTTGTGGAGTGGCGGCTGGGCAGTGCCACCGGCGCAGCGATTTCCGCAGCCACCGTGCATGCGACGGACAGCAGCGTCACTGCCTTTGCGCACTTCACCCCCAACGTGCACAGGCTCTACACTAACCTGAATTACGGCACACACACCGCCGAGTTCCAACACACTGTGACCTTTGGGCAAGCCGTTGGCACACTGCCCGCCCCCACCCGCGTGGGCTACACCTTTGGCGATTGGCGCACCAGCGACAACTTCGTGGTTACTGCTGCAACCGTGCACAGCGTCAACAGTGACGTCACCGTCTATGCACGCTGGGTGCCGAACACCGACACCGAGTGGCGCATGCATGTGTATACCCAAAACGTTGACGGCACATTCAGCCAAACGCAAAATGTGCTGAACACCGGCACCACCGGCGCGACCATCACCCCGGCGGTGGGCAACTACAACCCACCCGATCCGGTGCGCTATGTGTTCGATGCCACGCATGCACTCAACGTGCTCACGGGCACAATTGCAGCAGACGGCTCGGCTGTGTTGCGCGTGCACTATGCCCGCCGCACCTTCCCGCTCACCCTTGACCTCGCGGGCGGCACAGGGCTCACCGCGCCGACGAACGAGCTGCGCTGGGGCTATGAACACAACTTGGGCGCACAGCCCACGCGCTACGGCCACACCTTCACCGGTTGGACGGTGACTGCGGGCATTGGCGCAAGCGCCACGATGACCACCATCACCATGAGCACAGCTGCCACCCACGCCATCGCGCAGTGGCAAGCCAACACCCATCGCTTGATCACCAATCTCAACTACGGCGACCACGGTAATGTGGACACCGGTGCAATCACCTTTGGGCAACCCGTGGGCAGCGTGATGCCCGCCGACCCCTCGCGCGCAGGCTGGGACTTCCTGGGCTGGCGCACCGCCCCCGCGCCCGACAGCGGCTATGTGGTGGACGAAACCTTTGTGCTCGCACACAACGGCAACCTCACCATCTATGCCATTTGGGCGCCACGCACCGACACCAACTGGGTCATCCACGTTTATCGCCAAGATGCCAGCGGCAACTTCAGCCTGCAAAACGTGAGCGAGCGCCAAGGCACCACCGGCGCTGCCATCACTGCCACGGGCTATCCTGCGCCCAACCCGGATTGGTATGTGCTGGACAACACACACGCGAACCACGCACCCAGCGGCTTCATCGCCGGGGACGGCAGCACCGTGCTGCGCATGCACTACGCTCGCCGCACGTTTACGTTGACCATCGACCTAGCAGGCGGCACCGGCGTGGACGTGCTCAGCGTCACCCAAGCATGGGGCACGCAATACGCCATCCCGCAAACGCCAACGCGCGTTGGTTTCACCTTTAGCCACTGGACGGTGACCGGCGAAAATGCATCGCTGAGCGGCACGAACACCGTGGTGATGGGCACAGCTGCCACCACCGCCACCGCCGTGTGGAACGCACGCAGCTACACCGTTGCCTTTGATGCAAACGGCGGCGCACCCGCCACACAAAACACCACCGTAACCTTTGGCGGCAACATGGTGCTGCCCGCTCAACCACTGCGCACGGGCTACACCTTTGCAGGTTGGTTTGACACAGACGCAGCCACCGGCGGCGATGAAATCACCACCGCAACCCCGGTGAATGCCGACACCATCAACACCGATGCGCTGCCGCCCGCCGCGGCTGCCACCTTCTTTGCCCGCTGGGCAGCCAACACCAACACCGCTTGGGTCGTGCGTATTTACACGCAAAACGCCGACGGCAGCTTTAGCTACGCTGGCAACGCGCCACAAACCGGCACTACCGGCGCGGCAATCGCCATCGCTGACGCAACGTATACCTCGCCCAGTGCTGCACTGTATACATTCGATAGCACACATGCGCTCAACGTGCTCGCAGGCACAATTGCAGCAGACGGCTCGGCTGTGCTGCGCGTGCACTATGCGCGCAACACCGTCACCCTCACCGTGGACATGGCAGGCGGCACCGGCGTTGATTCGCCGAGCGATGCCATGCGTTGGGGCAGCCAGTATATCCTCACCGGCACACCCGTGCGCACCGGCTTCACCTTTGACCGCTGGGACATCACCGTTGGTCAAACCGAAGGCGCAGTTGTGGTGGGCAACGTGGTCACCGTCGGTCAAGTAAACACCACCGTCACCGCCCGCTGGACAGCCAACACCCACCGCCTATACACCAACCTCAACCACGGCGACGCAACGAACCAGTTCCTGCGCTCTGTGGCGTTTGGGCAAGCCTTTGAT
>WQRM01000026.1 GCA_009786735.1 Oscillospiraceae bacterium
GACCGGTGAGACCTTGAGGTCCTGCAACGCCAGCAGGACCAGGATTGCCTGCCGCACCAGCAGGACCAGCAGGGCCTTGGGCGCCTTGTTCGCCTTGTGGTCCTGTGGGGCCAGGCACTCCAGTTGCAGGACCCGCGGGGCCTTGGGGTCCGGCAGGGCCAGCGGGACCTTGAGGTCCGGCAGAGCCTGGAGAGCCAGCAGGGCCTTGCGGTCCTTGAGGGCCGGCAGGCGCGGGCGGCAGCGCGGCAATCGCAGCATTGATGTGCTGCACCAGATCCGCGATGGCGAGCTCGATGTTGCCTGCTGCCCACTCGGCGAGCTCGGCGGACGCGCTTTCCAGACCCTCGTTGGTCAGCAGGGTGACGTGGTCTTTGAGCTCTTGCAGCAAGGCACGCTCATCCAAGTCGCCGATACCTTCGAGGGTTTGGCGAGCTGCCTCCAGCTGCGCCATGAGCTCGTTGATGTGCCCGAGGGCAAAGGCTTGCAGGGGCTCACCTTGCCCGGCGATGCCTTGCTCGAACTCGAGGACAAAGCTGGCGGATTTCTCAATGGCCACACATTGGCCGTCCACTTGCCGGTGTGCCTCGGCTTGCACGCGCACAAAGTTGCCGCTGGTGAGCTGCTGCGGCAGGTCGCAAAAGATTGTGCCGCCTTGGACGTAAGCCATGCCCGCATCGCCGGGGTATATGTTGCCGATGGGGACGCGGTTACCTTTGTCCATTTGGTCAAAGCTTAGGGTGTAGTAGTCGAAGCCGTTGCGCAGGCGGCTTGGCAGGGTGACCTGCAGCTGCACGGCGCGGTGTTCGCCCATGTAGACGATGGTTTGGTCGCGCTGGACGGTTTCGTCGTCAAGCAGCACAACTTTGATGATTCTCATGCTGTGTTTCCCCTTTCGTGATGTGATACGCTTCAGTGCCTTTTTCGTAATAATTGCTCAGCCAGACCGAAAGCCGCAGCAGGTCGTTGCGCTGCTGCTGATGCAGCTCGATGAGCCGTTCTTGCCGGGTTGCCTCTTGGTGGTTGCCGCCGCGCATGGCGAACATCTTGCGTTGTTTGCACGACTCAATCATGCTGTCCAAGTTGTCCACCTCTGCTTTGTACTGTTTTCCCATGTTTTCCAAGCTTTGCTGTGTCATTCTCCTGTTCCTTTCTCCCCGTCTCATTGGTTGGACGTGTTGTTGCAAAAAAAATTATTCCCCTGTTTCTTCCTGTTGCATCAAGTCGCGATAGCGCATCACGTAGCCCAATGCTTGCTCCAATTTCCCCTGCGCGCAGCGGCGAATGCGTCCCACCTGGGAGTGATGCAAACCCAGCGCGCGCGCCACGGCGGATTCGGTTTTTTCTTCAACATGCAAACCATGCAGCACGGCGCGCTCGCAGTCGGTGAGCTCCTGCTGCCAAAGCTCGCCGAACAAGGTCAGCAAGGCGCTGTAACCAACATCCGGTTGGTGTTGTTGTTGCGCTTGCCAGTGGGCAAAGGTCTCTTGCTCAAGGGTGTCTGCGTTTTCGATGTGCATCGAGAGTTGCTGCACGCGGCGCAGCAACCACGCCCCGACGCCGGCATTGTGTGGGTTCATCGCGCCTCCTTTTGATTTCGCGATTTGTCGCGCTAAAGAATAGTTGTACTATTATCTTACCATTAATTGCGCGGTTTGTCAACCATTTTTTTGCTTTATTTTGCAATTTTTCTCAAAATTCGCCAAAAACCGGGTTTTGTGACAAGTATTCACTTGACTAGATGAATAGCAGCACTCATAATAAAGGAAAGAGTTTTGCAAAGGAGATTTTGTTTATGGCAACGGTGTTGCGGAAATTACGCAGCCAAAAGGGGCTGACACAAGCGCAGCTGGCGCAACAACTGCGCGTGCACCAAACGGCGGTGAGCCAATGGGAGTGCGGTCGCACCTATCCCGACCGCGAGACAATCATCAAGCTGGCGGCGTTTTATAGCGTGAGTGCGGACGTCATTTTGGGCTTGTGAGGGGGCTTCGCGCACCCAGGACACACCTGCGTGGGCGCACGCGGGTTCTGTTTTTCGTAAATTATTTCAAAAAATAGTTGCAATTTCTTCACACATCATGTATAATAGTGCTATATATCATTGATTTAGAGAGGATTTGCAGATGAAAACACGGCGTATTCTTGCGGCGGCGTTGTGCGTGGCGCTGCTGCTGAGCGCACTGGCGCTGCCCGCCAGTGCCATGGAATCAACCGCGCAAGCCACACCGACCAGCCACGACTGCGCGCTTGTGCCAATTGTGTGGATTGAAGGCTTTGGGCAAGCGCTCTTTCGCGACCAAGGCACGCCCAACGAGCGTGTGCAGCGCCCGGTGAACATTGCGGGGCTCTTCCGCGGGCTGCCGGGGTTGATTGGCGGTGCATTCACCACGGCGTTCAGCTTTCGACCGTTCCAGATCCCGCGCCTTAACCTTGACCCCTTAGCGCGCGGCATCGCCGGGCTGTTGCAACATATGACCGGGCATTTGCAGCTGGATATTTATGGTCAATGCATGGCTTCGCTCACCGCCAACTGGCGCATCGACCCCAATCAGTGCCATCAAACCAACCGGCAGTTCCAGTTTGAGCATGATTATCGGATGTGCCCATTTGTGACGGCTTCGCTGTTGCACGACTTCATCGAAGCGTTGGTGGAGCACACCGGTCACCCGCGTGTTGCGCTGAACACGCACAGCCAAGGCGGCGTGGTGGCGATGGCCTACCTTGCGGTGTATGGCTCTGACCGGGTGGACACGCTGGTTTTGTCCAACAGCGCCTTTCAGGGGTTGCGGTTGGTGCCGCCGGTGCTGCAGGGACGCTTTAACCTCACACCACAAGCCGCAGCAAACTTGATGCGCACCAGCCGGTTCACCAATGGCATTGCGAATGTGTTGCAATGGTTGCGCGTGTTCAACCTCACAGCGCCCATGAGCACGATTTTTCAAGACCGGCTAATGCCGATTTTGCTTGAGGAGTATTTCATGCCGATGTTTGGGCGCTTCCCGAGTGTTTGGGCGTTCATTCCGGCGGACTATTTTGACGAAGTTGCCAGCCATTTTGCGGATGACCCGCAGTTCGAGCATATCCTTGCCGGGGCGCGGCGCTACCAAGAAGAAGTGCTGCTGCGCGCCGAAGAGCTGCTGTTGGACGCCATGGACAACGGCACACATGTGGCGATTGTGGCAAGCTATGGGCGTGCATCCATTGAGTTTGACGGCGCAACCACAAGCCGACAAAGCGACACGCTGATTGAAACGGACCTGATGTCTGGCGGGGCAACCGTTGCGCGCTTTGGTCAAACGCTGCCGGGCTGTGTATGCGTTGAGGTGTCGCGGCATCGTTCGCCTTGCGGCATCATTGATGCCTCCACCGCCATGCTGCCGGACAACACGTGGTTTATCAAAAACAACACGCACGATCATCCCGTGATGCGCGAGCTGCATCTTTGGCTGATTGACTCGCCCGTGCAGCCCACGGTGTGGGACAACGAAGCTTTCCCGCAATTTTTGATTGCTCCGGGTCGCAATCGACCGGCGATACCACTGCAGTAGAGTTACATAATGAAGAGGAGAAATGAAAGATGCGTAAAAAAACAAAGATGATGTTGTCGCTGTTGCTGTGTGCAGCGCTGTTGCTTACGTCGGCACCGATGGCAGTGGCGATGACGCAAAACGAGGATGCCGCCGCCGTGATCTATTATGATGCGCCCGAGCAAGACAGCGAAGTGTTTGTGGTGCCCGTTGCTGCGCCAATTGCAGCGCCCGCGCGCATGCAAATTGCGGTGATTTCGGACACGCACCACTTCAGCCCGACGCAAGCGGGCTATTTCCACGAGGCTTTTTTTGAGTATGTGAATCCCAGCGGTGCTAGGATGCTGCGGCAGTCGAAAGACGTGTTGTATGCCACACTAGCAGCCGTTGCCGCCAACCCCGACGTTGGTTATCTGCTGGTTGCGGGCGACTTGACGCGTGAAGGCGAACTCCCCGGGCATCAGTCGCTTTCCGCCATGCTGCGCACCTTCCAGCAAGACACCGGCATTCAAGTGATTGTTGTGCCGGGCAACCACGACGTTAACGCCTATCGCGGGCTGTATTTCGGCGATGGCGCGCTTGACTTTGCCTTTAGCATTGATGCGCCCACGTTTTGGGCGATGTATCAAGACTTGGGACCGCACCTGCCGAACATGGAGCGCTTTGTGCCACGGCCGGTGTTTTATCCCGGCGGGTATCGCTTTGGACGCTATCGTCCTGCGGGATATTACGCTGAAGCGGGCGGGTATCTGTCCTATGCGGTTGACCTTGCGGGCGGCGCGTTCCGCTTGATTGCGCTGGACTCGGTGAAGCATTCACCCGACCAAAACCCGGAGGGGTTTTACTACAGCACCAGCGGCATGGTTGGCGACGACCTGCTGAACTGGGCGGTGCAACAGGCGCAAGATGCGGTGGCGCGCGGGCAGATTCCGCTGGTGATGATGCACCACACGCTAAGCTCTGCGTTGCCGGGCGTTGCCGAAGGGCGCGGCATGAACGTGAACTTTACGCTGGATGGCGGCTTGCATGTGGCGGAAACCTTGGCTGATGCAGGCGTGCGCTTCGCCTTCACCGGTCACGCGCACACGCACAGCAACACACGCTTGATTTCTGACAGCGGCAACGTGATTTATGACATTTCCACCGGCTCTGTTGTGAACTATCCGGCGACGTTTCGCGAGGTGGAGATTATTGCCGATGCCCGCGATGACATTATCGTGGACGTCCGCATGCAATATGCCGACTATGTGCAAGACGTGCGCAGGCGTGCCGACTACCGCAACGCGGCATATTACGCAGCACTGCTGGGACGCGCGGTTTCGCCCGGCGATGTGATTGGCTACTACCCCTCGCCGTTTGCGATCACCTCCTTTGCGCAGTCTTATGCGGTGGAGGACATGCCCGCCTTTGCGCTGACGTTTGTGAGCGGCGCGCTGATGCCGATTTATCGCGCCGGTGGGCTGCGCAGCTTCCTTGACGATGGCGACATGAGCCTTGAGCAAATTGTTGCCGATGCCTTGGGCGGCAACTTCATCGCGCGGCGGCTTGCGCGCAACATCAACAGCTTTGCGATGGACTTGATTGACCAAGTGGACTACCACTTCATCATCGGCGGCGACGACAGCGGTCGTGACATCCGTGGCACGCTGAACCTGTTGAGCGACGTGGTGGAATGGTTGTTCGGCATTGAGATTTCGAGCTATCCCAGCCAGAAGTTCCATGCTGTTTATAACATCGGCGACCCCAACCGCCCCGGCACATTGGGCGACTTGGTGGGCGAAGGCTTGCTGTATCAATATGGTCGCCACCCCGATGCCGAGGATAATCCGTTTTTGATGGACGTGCTTGCACGCGCGACGAGCGGTGAGCTGATTGACCAGCTGCTGGACGAAGCGATCGGTCCTGTGCTTGAACTGCTTGATGAGCAAATCCTCAGCGTGCTGGAGATCAACTTGTCGTCGATATTCTTGGGGCGTTTCATGCGCACAACCGTTGGGCGGACGATTGACTTCTTCTTCCGGCTATTCCTCGGCGGCGAAAACACCTTTGCCGCACTGGTGAGCAGAATCTTGGGTATTGCGAACTTTTTCCGCCTCATTCCCGCCAACGATATCCCCGGGTTGGTTGAATTTTTGCTGGAACTGATTTTGACCGAGCAGCTCCAAGAGGCGTTGAGCTTCACGCTTTCGCAACTGCTGCTGGGCTTCATCAGCGACATTGACGATGTGCCGGATCTCGCCGTCACGCTGCATTACACCGGACCGCTCACACCGCTTGCCACGCAGGCAAACGGGCGCTTGCCCTCGCACTTTGTGCAGCAGCTGCCGGTTCAAGGGCAAACCTTCTGCCGCGTGTTTTCGTGGTACACCAAGCAAACCGTAATGGGCACTGACATCCGCGTTTGGAATGCCAGTGGCGTTGATGTGACCAACAGCTTGCAGCGCATTGCAACGAGCCGCGAACGCGTGGCCAAAGAGCTCTATGGCATTGATTTGGGGATTATCGGCATGCGCGCGATTACATCGCATTTCAATCGCCACAGAATTGAACTGAGCGGCTTGCAGCCAGGCAGTGTTTATACCTTCCAGGTTGGCGATGCGCAGCGCGATTGGTGGACACCGGTGGGCACGCTAACCACCGCCGCCCGCGACGAAGCGCCCGTATTCCTGACATTTGGCGCACAGCAAGCCATGACACCGCAGCAATACCAAGACGGATGGGGCAGGTTGAGCGCCGCGGCACTAGCGGCGTTCCCACAAGCCGCCTTTGCAACCAGCGCCGGCGAACGCGTTGCCAACACCACAAACTTTGACCAATGGCAGTGGTTCTTTGACCATGGGCATGATGCCTTGGTGAATCTGCCGCTGATGCCCGCAACGGTGAGCAGCGAGCAAGACGCTATGGGCGCGTTCTTCCCGCAGCAACAGCAGGCTTACGCCTTCATCCACGGCAACATGTTTGTGATGATGCTGGATGCGTCTGATGTCAGCGTCTCCAGCTTGCGCCGCGACATGCGTGATGCCGACGCACAATGGAATGTTGCCGTGCTCGCGCAACCACCGGGTTCGCGGCTGCGCCGTCGGCTTTATTCTGCCGGTGTTGACTTGATCCTCCACGGCGACTACTACTGCGCGGCATCATTCGGTGTGGTGAGAGTAGTTTGTGGCAGAGTGCTGCGGCACGAAATTTGGGAAGTTGATGCCCGCGGCGTCGCGAGACCAAGGGGATAGGGCGACGAACAGCGCCCCCGTCAGCCTCCTGACGATTCTTACCACCAAAAAGCGGACAAGCCTTTGTGTGTCAAGGGCTTGTCTACTTTTATATGCCTATTCAGCGAGGGCTTTCTTCGTGCTTTTTTGTTCGTCAGATTCGCCGTCAGAGCAGCCAAAAATCTGCCGTCAACACGTCCAACAATTGCCGCGCGGGCGATTTACTTCGAAAAAGCAGAATCCGGACAAACCCTTGATAATCAAGGACAAGTCCGGATTTTCTGGTGGGAGTGAGTGGATTCGAACCACTGAAGTCGTTGACGGCAGATTTACAGTCTGCTCCCTTTGGCCGCTCGGGAACACTCCCATACAGTCTTATTATAGCATGGGTTGCGGAGATTGTCAAGGGGTTTGCGAGATTTTTGCGAAGAAGTTTATAAGATTAACTTGCGTTGGGGCTTTCGCTGTGCTATAATGATATAGACGATTTTCGTGAAAGAGGTGGATTTATGTTCAAATCAAAAAAGAGCATTGAGGAATATATCAGCGAGGTGCTTGCCGACAGCCAGCAAGAGCAAGCGTTGAGCTTTGTTTCGCATTTGCGAGCCAGCGACATAGAGATTAAACGATTCACCTATCATGGCAAAGACACGCTGCATTGGCAAGTGAAATATAAAGGCGAACTGGTTTGCTATATCTTGCTGGACGCCGAAAAATCCAGCTGGACGGTCATGCCTGACAATAGCGCAACCAGCCGATTTGCGGACTACCCGATTGACGACGCCATGAAAGAAACCGCCTGGCAAAACCTCAACATTTGCATGGATGGTCAGTGCGGCGGCTGCGCACATGGCACGGGGACACCCAAAATGGTGTTCGGAAAAGAGATCGCGCACGTTTGTGGCATGGCGTATAATTTCACGAATCCCGATGCCAAAGCGTTGCAATTGGCAATCAAAATGATGGATGTGCGAAAAGGCGACATCGCCAAGCAGGTCTAGTGCAAACATACAACAGCCTCGCGAAGAAATCTTCACGAGGCTGTTTTGATTTACAGACTTACGTGCGCTCGCCAACCATTTGCACCTTGATGGTGTTGGTGGTTCCGCGGGTGCTCAGGGGCACGCCGCCGCTGATGACCACCATGTCGCCGTCTTCGACGAGGTCGATTTGCTTGGCGCAGTCGATGGCGTGGGTGAACAGGGCATCGGTGCTGCTTTGCGTGACGGCTTTGACGGGATACACACCCCACGACAGCGAAAGCTGGTGGAAGGTTTTGTCGATGGGCGTGGCGGCCACAATGGGCACTTGCGGGCGGAATTTGCTCATGCTGCGCGCCGTTTGACCAGACTGCGTGACCGCAATGACCGCACCGGCGTTAATCTCATGCGCGGTGGAGCACGCCGAGTGGCAAATGGCCGTGGTGGTGTTTGCCGCGATGGGGAAATGCAGGTTTTTGAAGGCATCCAGAGCGAAGGCGTCGTGCTCGGCTTGCTGGGCGATTTTCGCCATGACCTCAACGGCACGCACGGGATATTGCCCGGTGGCGCTTTCGCCGCTAAGCATCACTGCGCTTGTGCCGTCGAACACGGCATTGGCTACGTCGGTGATTTCCGCGCGGGTGGGGTCGGGGCAGCTGACCATGGACTCCAGCATTTGCGTGGCGGTGATGGCCATCTTGCCCGCACCATAGCAGGCTTTGATGAAGCGTTTTTGCAGACCGGGCAGTTTTTCGTAGCTCACCTCCACGCCCATGTCGCCACGCGCGACCATGATGCCGTCGGACAGGGCGAGGATTTCGTCGAAGTTCTCGATGCTCTCAAGGCTTTCGATTTTGCTGATGATGCGCAGGTTGTGCCCACCGTGGAAGTCCAGGAACTTGCGCAGGTCAACCAGATCTTGCTTGCGGCGCACAAAGGATGCCGCCACGAAATCCACGTCATGCTGGATGCCGAAGAGCAGGTCGGCTTTGTCCACCTCGCTAAGGAAGGGCATCTCCAGCTTGCTGCCGGGGATGTTGATGCTTTTGCGGTCCGTCAGCGTGCCGCCGTTGACGACTTGGCAGGTGATGTCTTCACCTTGCACGCTCACCACTTGCAGGGCGATGCGACCGTCGTCCAGCAGCAAACGCGTGCCGGGCGTGACTTGCTCGGGCAGTTCGGCATAGCTGATGCTCGCTTGCTCGGCGTTGCCCAGCACATCACGCGTGGTGAGCACAAACTGTGCGCCGCCCACAAGCTGCGCGCTGCCGCCGGCGAACTTGCCCACGCGAATCTCGGGACCCTTGGTGTCGAGCATGACGGCTGCGGCCAAGCCCATTTCGTCACGGATTTGGCGAAAACGGTCAATGACTTCCGCGTGGCTTTCGTGGCTGCCGTGCGAAAAATTCAGCCGAGCCACGTTGAGACCCGCTTTGAGCATCGCTCTGATGGTGGCGGCGCTGTTGCTGGCCGGGCCGATGGTGCATACAATTTTGGTTTTGCGCATGATGTTCTCCGTTCTAGACGTTAGAGATTAGGTATTAGATGTTAGATTATATTATATCACAAATGCTGGCATTACGCAAGTCTGTGGCATGAAAAAACCCGCTGCGAAGCGGGCAAAGTTTTTTTGCACTACTTTTTTCAAAAAAAGTTGCAGAGTCACCGCCGGTGCCGCACGATTTCACCGGGCTGTGCGCCGCCGCGCAGGGCAAGCAGCTGGTCAATGGTCACGAACACAAAGCCGCGCTCGAGCAGTGCGGGCACGATGATGCGTGTGGCTTGGTAGGTGCTGTGGTACACGTCGTGCAGCAGGATGATGTCGCCGTCGCGCGCGTAATGCAGCACATGGGTGGCGACATACTGCGCGTTGCGGTTGCGCCAATCCTGCGGGTCGATCGACCAGAGGATGTGCGGGGTGGTCATGTCTGCGAGAACATCGGCGTTGTATGCGCCAAAGGGCAGGCGCGTGTGGGTGGGTCTGGCACCGAGCACGCGTTCAATCGCCTCATGTCCTTCGTGGTAGTCCCGGCGGCGGCGGTCGGCGCTCACGCGGGTTTGCTCCAGATGGGTTTGGGTGTGGTTGCCCACGCTGTGCCCTTCAGCAGCCATGCGCCGGATGATGTCCGGGTGGCGGTCAACATAGCTGCCGATGACGTAAAACGTGGCGGGCACGTTGTGTTGCGCCAAAAAGTCCAGCAGTGGCACGGTGATATATGGGTTCGGACCATCATCGAAGGTCAGGGCAATCAGCGGATGCCCAACGAGGGGCTTGAGTTCGCCCATCACGTCGGTTTTTTCGGCATATGGGTCCTGCCAAATGGGTTCTTCTTCCACCGGCGGCGGGGTATACTGCGCCGGCACGGCAGGAATCACCGACATGGTTAACATGGCAACCAACACGAGGGTTGCGAGTGTTACCACAATTTTCAGTTTGAACCGAAGTTTCTGTTTCACGTCATCACATCATTTCCTGTTATCATCTCCAATGATTATACAGGATTCACGCGTGTTTGTCAAGCTTCGGCAAATATTAACACTCCCTGCGGGAATTACAGGCAGTTTGCCAGCACATCAAGAGCTTTCTCAAGCAACTCCATCGGGATATTCAGCGCGGGCAGCAGGCGCACTTTGTCTTTCGCCGTCAGCACCAGCACGCCTTGCGCAAGGCACTCCGCCACGATGTCTTTGGCGGGTTTCACAGTTTCGATGCCAATCATCAGCCCCATGCCGCTGATGCTCTTCACGCCCGGCAGCGCCTGCAGTTTCGCGCGGATATACTCCCCTTTTGCCTGCACGTCGGCAAGGAGACCATCGTCCAAGCGATGCAACACATGCAGCGCCCCCGCACAACACGCAGGGTTGCCGCCGAAGGTGCTGCCGTGGCTGCCGTGACCGAGCACATCGCAGGTGCTTGCGGCGAACAACGTCGCTCCCAGTGGCAGACCTGCTGCCAGCCCCTTGGCTGTGCTGACGATGTCCGGCGTGATGCCGAACTGCTCCCAGGCATACAGGCTGCCGCAGCGACCGTTGCCGGTTTGCACTTCGTCAATGAGCAACAGCAAGTTGTTGGCTTTGCACAGCTCGGCCACCGCTTGCACGTAGTCTTTGTTCAGCTGCAGCACGCCGCTTTCGCCCTGCACGAGTTCCATCATCACCGCGCAGCAGCTGTTGTCGAGCTTCGCCTGCAGGTCGGCGATGTCGTTGGGCTTGGCGTACTTAAACCCGGCGGGCAGCGGCGCGAAATCACCATGCATCGCAGGCTGACCCGTGGCGGTGAGCGTGGCAATCGTGCGACCGTGGAAGCTGCCCTCAAGCGTGACAATCGTGCTGCGGCCAGCACCCCACTTGCGCGCGGTTTTGATCATGCATTCGTTGGCTTCGGCACCGCTGTTGCTGAAGAACACACGGCGCATGCCGGTGCGGCTGCACAGCGCCTGCGCGAGCTCGGCTTGCGGCGCGGTGTAGTATAAGTTCGACGTGTGCGCCACTTGCAGCAACTGCGCGTGCACGGCGACAGCCCAGGCTTCGTCAGCGTGGCCGAGGGTATTCACGGCGATGCCGCTGCCGAGGTCGATGTATTCTTTGCCTGCGTCATCCCACAACAGCGAGCCTTTGCCGCGTGAGAAAGTCACAGGGAAGCGTGCATATGTGGTGGCAACGAATTGCTCGCTGCGTTGTTGTGTGTTCATGATTTTTCCTCCGTTGATAGTGTGCAGTGCACCACTTCTTCGCGGCGAGTGATGCCCATGGAGTCCCAAAAGGCGTTGCCTGCGTCGTTGTTGCGAAACACCGCAATGGCGCACTTGGTGATTTTCTCCTCGCGCATGGCAGCGAGGCAGGCGTTCAGCAGCGCCTTGCCGATGCCTTTGCTTTGGTGCTGCTGTGCAACGGCAAGGTGGTTGATGTAGCCGCGTCGGCCATCGTTGCCGCAAAGCACTGCGCCAACGATTTCGCCGCCGCTTTCCGCCACAAAGCAGCTGGCAGGGTTGCGCCGCAAGTAGTAGTCCATGCCCTCGTGTGAGTCCTCATAGCCGTGCAGGCCAATACCGGGCAAGCTCGCCCACAGGGCATATACGTCGTCGTAATCGTCAATTGTCATGAGCCGAATAGTCATATCGACCCTCCTTACAAGATATTTTCGCGTTTCCTCTTTGCGCATGTTGCGGGAATTGCCGCGAAGCGACTGCTCGCCGCTAGGCGCTCCTCACCATGGTGCCGATGCCCGCATCTGTGAGCAGCTCAATGAGGATGGAGTGCTCCACGCGACCATCAAGAATAAAGACCTTCTTCACGCCGCACTCAAGCGCCTCGCGGCAGCAATCGAGCTTGGGCAGCATGCCACCGGAAATCACGCCCTGCTCTGCCAAGCTGTCAATTTCGCTGGCGTACAGGCGGCGGATGAGGCTGCTTTCGTCGTTCACGTCGCGCAGCAAACCGGGAATGTCGCTCATGAGCATGAGGCTTTCCGCACCCAACGCGCCCGCGATTTTCGCCGCAGCGGTGTCGGCATTGATGTTGTATACATTTCCCTCGGCATCGCAGCCCAAAGTGGATATTATCGGGATATAGCCATTCTCCAACACGCCGAGGATGGGCGCGGGGTCAATGTCTGTGATTTCGCCCACATAGCCGAGCGCGGGGTCAAGCTGCGTGGCGCGAATCATCCGCCCGTCCAAGCCGCTTAGCCCAATGGCGTGGCTGCCGTAGGACTCCATGAGCGCCACCAAGCTTTTGTTGACTTTGCCCGCGAGGACCATCTGCACGATGTCCACGGTTTCTTTGTCTGTTACGCGCAAACCGTTGATAAACTCGGCTTTTTTGCCCACGCGGTTGAGCTG
>WQRM01000027.1 GCA_009786735.1 Oscillospiraceae bacterium
AACCCTCGCCCACGCAGCTGATCATCACCCTGCGTGAGCGGGCGTTCCACAACGGCAACGCGGTCACAGCCGCCGACGTGGTGTACTCGTTCAATCGCGCGCGTGTCAGCGCAAACTTCGCCGCGCGCCTGAGCAACGTGACCACCATGCGTGCCGTAAGCGAGCAGGTGGAGGTCAACTTGCGCCACGGTGATGTCTTCGCCGCCGCGAGCTTGGATTTCCCCATTGTGCCCGCCAACAGCGCCGGTGCTGCGCCGCTGCGCCAAGCCGTGGGCGGCTATCACTTCACGCTGGCGAATACGCCGGTGGGCACCGGTCCATACTATCTTGCGCAGGACGACAACGGCGTGTTCACCCTCGAGCACAACGCCGCGCATCCCAACACTGCGCCCACGCTGACGACCATCCGCCTGCATGGCGTGAGCCAAGCGGCCGCGCTGCTGCATGGCGTGGAGGTGGGCAGCTATCACCTTGCGTATAACGACCTCGCGGGCGGCGACCTGCCCGCCGTGGCTGCGGCTTCGCACCGCGTGAGCACAACGAACCTTGTGTTCCTCGGCATGAACTCGCGCCGTGGCGTGCTGCAACAGGCCGATGCCCGTGCGGCCATCGCCGGTGCGCTGGATATCGCTCGCGTGGTGCACGACGGCTTTGCTGCCTTCGCCGAGCCCACACACACGCCCTTCCCGCGCAGCTGGCATGCCCTGCAGGATGAAGACACCGCGCGACCGGTCAACGCGACGCAAGCGCGCCAAGCGATTGACGCCGCCGGGCTCACCGAGCCGAGCCTCAACCTGGTGGTGTATCGTTACAACGCCGCGATGGTAAACGCCGCAGGCAGTGTGCGCGCGCAGCTGCAGGCATTCGGGGTGGAGATCAACCTCGTGCCGCTTGAGCGCGATGCCTACGAAGCCGCCGTGCGCAACGGCAACTTTGACCTATATCTGGGGCAAATTCGCCTCACGCCGGGGCTGTCGCTTGCCCCGCTGCTGCATGATGGCGGCGCGGCAACCGCAGGCGTGAACGTCTGGGGCGATGCCGCCGAGGCCTACACCCAACTGCGCCTGGGCGAGCTCACGCCCGCCGAGTTCCTCGAAGCCTTTTGGGACGACGCACCCTTTGTGCCGCTGGGCTATCGCATGGGCATGGTCGCTGCCGCGCGCGGGCTGAACATGCCCACCGCCCTGCAGCGCAGCAATTTATTTGCCGACATCAGCGCATGGCGCTTTTAGTCGCTTCGCTGTGTTCTATCCAAGGACAATCTATGCATAAGCTTTGGTATGAAGACATGTATTTTAGCCTCCAACTGGGGCGCGTATTTCTTCCCCTGGGCGCAAAGTGAGCGCCTGCACATCCGTCCGCCAACCGTGCTTGACGAGCCCGCAACACTGGCGCAGTATGACAAAATCATCGCGCTCAACGGCATCGGCGACCACTGGTTGCTGCACCCAAACCTAGCGGCGCACCACAGCTTTTTCTTCCTGTGGGACATGGCGCGCTGCCCGCATTATGCGCCGTCGCCCGCGTTGTTGCAGCGGCTCAAGCGGCTGCACAAGTGCTACTCCTTCCAGCACGACGACTGCCGCGACTTTGGTCTGCACTTTAACTCCACGATGTATGCGCCGCCAAGAAATCCCCCTCTGTCGCTTCGCGACATCTCCCCCAGAGGGGGCGACCCTGGCGACAGCCGCAACCTAGATGGAAATGCCAAGGGCTCCCCCACGGGGGGAGCTGGCGACGCGATAGCGGCGACTGAGGGGGTTAAACCCTTCGACGTGCTGTTCCTCGGCGTGCCGAAAGACCGACTGCCGCAGTTGCGCCATCTGCACGAGCAATTGCAGCGCATGGGCTTGCGCACGCATTTCCGCTTGGCCATCACGCCGCACGACAGCGTGCAGCCAGAGCAACGCCCCGGCTGGTGCGTCACACGCGAGTGGATGACCTACCCCAACTACATCGCGCTGGTGCAGCAAAGCCGCTGCCTGCTGGACATCTACCAAGCCGGGCAAACCGGCTTTTCTCTGCGCGTGATGGAGCATGTCTACTTCGGCTGCAAGCTCATCACCAACAATGCGGCAATCAAGCACGCAGATTTCTATCACCCGCACAACATCTTCCTGCTCGGCGAGGACAACATGGCGGCGCTGCCCGCGTGGCTCAACCTGCCGTTCGTGCCAATTGACAACGACATCCAGCGATATTATCACATAGAGGAATGGGCGAAACGCTTCACATGAACCTAGCCACCTCCATCCAGTACCTCAAAGGCGTGGGCGAAAAACGCGCCGCAAACCTGCGCCGCTTGGGCATCACCACCCTCGGCGAGCTGCTGGCGCACGTGCCCCGTGCCTACGAAGACTGGCAGACCATCACCCCGATTGCCGATGCGCAGCCGGGGCAGCTTTGCTGTGTGCGTGCTATCGTGGACCACGCGCCCAGTGAGCACCGCATCCGTGGCGGGCTCACGCTATACAAAACCCGCGTGACGGACGGCAGCGGCGTGCTCAACATCACGATGTTCAACACGGGCTATCTGGCCGGGCAGCTCAAGGAAGGGCAGGCGTACCTGTTCTATGGGCGGCGCAGCGACAACCTCCTCGCCTGTGAGATGAACAGCCCGCAAATCGCGCCGAGCGACGAAGCCCGCCTGCGCCCGGTTTATCCGCTCACCGAGGGCATCAGCTCGCGCGTGCTGGAGGGCCTGGTGACCACCGCGCTCACGCAAGTTGGCACGCAAGTGAAAGAATTTCTGCCGGACGAGCTGTTGACCGAGCATGATCTCATGCCGCGACTAGCAGCCCTGCAGGCGATCCACTGCCCCGAATCGCTCGAACAAGCGCAGCAAGCGCGCCGCCGTCTGGCGTTCAACGAGCTGTTCACGCTGCAGCTGGGCTTGCGATTGCTCAAGCTCGGTCGCGCACAAACGCAGGCGATCGCCCTGCCACCCACGGATTTCCTGTCCACGCTGCCCTTCACGCCCACGGGCGCACAGGCGCGCGCCGTCGCACAGGCGGCAGCGGACATGGCAACCACGCAACCCATGCATCGCCTGCTGCAAGGCGACGTGGGCTCCGGTAAAACCGCGGTTGCGGCAGCGCTCATGCACCAAGCGGCACAGGCCGGCGCACAAGCCGCCATGCTCGCGCCAACGGAATTGCTCGCCCGCCAGCACCATGCCACGCTGCAAAAGCTGGGGCTAGATTGCGCGCTGCTCATTGGCTCAACGCCCGCCGCGCAAAAGCGCAAGCACAAAGCCGCGCTAGAGGACGGCACGCAGCCCCTAGTCGTCGGCACGCATGCGCTGCTGCAGCACGACGTAAATTTCGCTAGGCTCGCCCTGCTGGTGGTTGACGAACAGCACCGCTTCGGCGTTGACCAACGCGAAAAACTCGCGCAGCAACACCCGCACACGTTGGTCATGTCCGCCACGCCCATCCCGCGCAGCCTCGCCATGATGATTTTTGGCGACATGGACATCACCGTGCTCGACGAACTGCCGCCGGGGCGCACGCCCATCGAGACCTACGCCGTGCCCGAACAACTGCGCGAGCGGGCATACAACTACGTGAAAAAGCACCTCGATGCCGGGCAACAGGGCTACATCGTCTGCCCACGCGTGGAGGAAAGTGAATCACGCGACCTCGCCAGCGCCAAGCAATTTTATGAGCAACTGGCGCAGGGGCAGTTCGCGGGCTATCAGCTGGGGCTGCTGCACGGCAAGCTGCCCGCCAAGCAAAAGGATGAAGTCATGCGCGGCTTCGCAGCAGGCGATGTGCAGCTGTTGGTCGCCACCACCGTCATTGAAGTCGGCATCGACGTGCCCAACGCGGTCATCATGGTCATCGAAAACGCCGAGCGTTTCGGGCTTTCGCAGCTGCATCAGTTGCGCGGGCGTGTGGGACGCGGCGGCGGTCAAAGCACCTGCATCCTCATCTCCAACGCCGAAAACGAAGATGCCCAAGCCCGCTTTGCCATCATGAAAGACAGCGCCGACGGCTTTGAAATCGCCCGCCGCGACCTCGAGCTGCGCGGTCCCGGGGAGTTCTTCGGGCAGCGGCAACACGGTCTGCCCCCCTTCAAGATTGCCGACATCGCCGCCGACCACGAGCTGCTCGCACAAACCCGCGCCGCCGCTGAGGGCATCCTCGCCAAAGACCCATCTCTGCAGTTCGAGGAGAACCAGCCCATGCGCCGCGCCTGCGAGAAGCTCTTTGCGGAATAAAAAACGCCCCGCACATGGCAGGGTGTTTTTTTCATGTTCAGTCACGCCAAACCAGCAACAAACGCCTCCATCTCGCCCAGCCGCGCTTCGATTTCCTGCACAAGCTTGAACTGCGTGCGGCAGCGCACGAGGTTGTGGTCGGGGTAGTGAATGCGGAAATAGGTGTCGCCGTTGAGGTAATCGGTCAAAAAGCGCATGCCGCATTCCAGGGTCATCAGCTTGATGGAAAACGGCAGCATCGCAAGCTCCGTGGGTGTGAGCGCATCGCGGGCGGCGGCGAGATAGCCTTTGGTATAGGCCTCGAACAGCGGCATGGCGAACTGCACTTCGTCGGTGTTGCGCGCATCTTCACGTGCGGTGTTGCCCAAAAAGCGCAGTGCGTCGCCGTAATCATACAGCGCAAGCCCCGGCATGATGGTGTCCAGGTCGATCACACACTTGGCTTGCTGCGTGGTTTTGTCAAACAGCACATTGTTGAGCTTGGTGTCGTTGTGCGTCACCCGCGTGGGGATCTCTCCCGCTGCGCACAGGTTGAGCAAGCGGCTGCAGTCGTCCTTGCGGGCTTGCGCAAAGGCGATTTCCTCGGTCACTTCGCCCAAGCGACCGGCGGCGTTGTTGGCAATAGCCTCTTGCAGGTGCTCGTAACGCACGGCGGTGTTATGGAAGTTGGGGATGGTCTCGTGCAGCTGCTCGGCGGGGAAGTCATCCAGCAGGCTCATGAATGTGCCAAAGGCGTGCCCGGCGCGGTAGGCGTCGGTTTCGGTGGGCTCTTGCGGCGAGTAGCTGTTCTCCACATACTGATAGCAGCGCCAATAGCCACCGTCGGCATCGATGACATAATCCTGCCCATCGTGCGTGGGATACACGGTGAGCGTGGTTTGCCCGGGTGCGGCGCCTGCGTTGAGCTTTTTGCGCACAAAACCTGTGACAAGGCGGATGTTTTCCATCAGCTGCACGGGCTGCTTGAACACGTTAACGTTGATACGCTGCAGCACATAGCGGCGCACGTCGTCGCCCTGCTGTGTCTCCAGCAAATAGGTGTTGTTGATGTGCCCGCCGGGCAAATCGGACTGACCAAGAAACTGCCAGTCGTCGCTTTCCAGCTTGAACTGGCGCAAAATCTGTTGAAACTCCATGGGATAACCTCTCTATCTGCGAATAAAATCTCTTGCGGGAATCATAAATTCATGCATCGCAACGTCGCGATTGCTAAAGTTGACATAAATCACCGCGCCATTGCTAAAGCGCGTGGTGGAAACCTGCGACTCGCTGTCGAACGCATAATACACCATGCTGTGCTGGCGCAGGTCGCCCAACACGGCGTTCGCGCGCGTGTGCGCCTCCACCGCAAGCTCGATTTGCTCGTCAAAGCGGTAGCGTTCGTGCCCATTTGCAGCCCAAGTGAAGGCCGGCGCGCCGCCAAACGCCACGCTGCGCAGGAAGTGCTCTTCCTCGTTGTTTTGCAGGTTGATGGACGGGAAGCTGTAGTCCACGCTGTTGCCCAGCAGCATCGCCAACAGCGGCACGCTTTGATATCGCGGGCTGAGTTCGCGGCGCGGGCTGGTGCGCAGCTGCGGCGTCATGGGCAGATTCACCACCACGTTCGCGGCACTTGCTGCGTAGAAAAACCCGGTGTCCACCATCACTTGCGCGCCTTGTGCGGCCAGTGAGGGCAAGATGTCCGTTAGGTGTGCGGCAACGTCGTTGCGGGTGTAGCCATTGGCGTGGTCGGCCGCCAGCATCGCCGCGCCATCGCCCAGCGAGATGTTCACGTTGAGGTTGTTCAGGCGGTTGATAATCCCCCGCACCGATTGCGTCATGCCGTCGGCGTTGCGCAGCGGAAGGCTATTGCCCGCAAGGTCAACGGCACCGCTGCCGGGGAGCATCCTCGCGTCCAAAAACAGCGAAAAATTGGTTGCCAGGCAATACGCTTGCAGGGTAGCCAAGTCATCTCTTCCGCCCAAGCGCCACAGTGGTCGCATGCGCTGCGGGTTGCCGGTGAGCGCACCCACGTAGCGCACATTCACGTTGCTCACGCCGCGCGCTTGCAGGCGAGTGAGCATGTCAAGCGCCTGCTCAAATGTGGTGAGGGTTTGCCGTCCGCGCCCCTGTGGCTGCGTGCCTAGTATCGTTAAGTTCAGCGGCAGCGGCCAAGTTGGGTTGGGCACGGTGCGGATAATCGACGGCAAAATCCCAGCGTTGATTAACTGGTTGCGCATGGCCGTTGCCATGTCACTAAACTGTGCGGTTGCGCCGAAGAAAAAGCGATAGCTGATGCGCATGGGGAAGGTTTCGCTGCCTTGACCACCCAAGCTATTCGCCGCGCGATACACCGTGTTGCCGCTCACCAGCGTTGGCGTGATGGTGAAGCGTGTGCCCACGCTGCTTTGCCGCACATTGGCCTCGCCGGGGATGTTCTGCCGGGCGATGATAGTCGCCGCCGCAGCACCGCGCTCAATGACCGCCGCGAAAGCTTGTGCGCCCTGCCTTGCGCCAAACACGCCCACGTTTGCCGCAAGCACGTTGCCGCGGTGGTCAACGTTGATGCGCGCTTCGTCGTGTTGGCGAGCGATGGGGCTTGCGAGGTCTTCGCCAAACACGCTGAAGTATAGGTCTGCGCTGTCGGCGAAATCATTTTCGTGCGTCGCTCGCGCGGGGAACAGCAGCGCGCCGCCACCGTCCGGCAACAGCAGAAAGTCGTCTGCGCCGGGGTTGCGCAATATGCCAAAGCGATCCATTAGGCTCAAGTGCTGGATGAACGCGTTGGGGTTGCCGCTGGCATTTGCCCAGTCGGCCTCCACAAAGAACATGCCGTTTTGCAGCGTGTAGCGCAGCATCACAACAAAAGCTACGTCGTTTTCGGTGAGTTCATCGGCGCGCGCGGCAGTTTCGGCGTTGAGCGTGAGCAGATAGTTCACCTGCACGCCGCCGGGGATTTCCTCCGTGGTCACGTTGCCCCAATACACCGCATGGTCCTGCGTGTTCAGCGTCACCGCTCTGCCGTTGACGATCAGATCCAGCGTCACCGCCGCCGCACCCATGTTTGCACGCGGGGTAGCGCTCACTTGTGGCAGCGTGAACCACTCCGCTTCGGCAAAGCCGCGGATGTTCGCCGTCATGCTGCGTTCGTCGAGGATTAGTTCCAGAAAGCCCGACTGCGCAAGCACGTCGCTTTCGACCGTCAGCGGCGCAGCAAAATGTGGGCCGCGATCGGCGCTGGCAACATCCGGCATACCGCCCTGCACCTGCAGCGTGATGATCGCCGCGCCGCCTGTGCCGCATGCCGAAAACACCAGCGCAAGCACCAGCAGCAATACTATTATACTATGTCGCTTTTTCATATTGAGTACCTAACTTCCCCCACCGGCGCATTCGCATAAGCCGCCAGGATGATCTTTAGGGCGCGCATGCCTTCGTCGGCGTTCACCAGAGGCTGTGTGCCGGTGGCGATAGCGCGCAACACGTCGGCGTAGTGCAAGCTGTGGCCGTGACCGTAGACGCTGGTGGGGCTTGTGCCGAAGTCGCGGCGCATGCGGGCTTCTTCGTCGGGTGCGTTGTCGTCAAAGCGCCAGATGTCAATCACCTGCGCGCAACTGCCGCCGAGCCGCACAAAGCCGCGCTCGCCGTTGAGTTCAAGAATCTGCTCTTGTGCGCCATGGTAGCGCAGCGTGGTGCACTGCAGGCTCGCAAGCGCGCCGCCGGGATATTGCAACGCCACGGCCGCCAAATCTTCTGCTTCAATGTTGCGTGCCAGTGTGCTGCGAAACGCCTTGACCTGCACGGGGTCTGCGCCCATCATCCAGTTGAGCAAGTCAATGCCGTGGATGGATTGATTCATCATCGCGCCGCCGTCTTGCGCGTGCGTGCCGCGCCATGCCGCCGATGTGTAGTAGCCATCATCGCGGTGCCACTGCAGCTGCATGCTCGCGCTGAAGATGCGGCCAAAGCGCCCGGCGTCCACCGCAGCTTTGAGCTGCTGGGCGGCGGGATTGAAGCGGTTTTGCAGGTTCACGCCCACCACCAAGCCGGTTTCTTTCGCCTTTTCGGCAATTTTCGCCGCGTCGGCAAGATTCATCGCCATGGGCTTTTCGATAATCACATGCGCGCCGGCGTCCAGGCAATCCAGCGCCATTTGCGCGTGCAGACCACTCGGCGTGGCAATGGCCACCAGCTCCGGGCACAGCGCACTTAGCATGTCCCGATAATCCGCAAAACGCGGCACATCGTCAAGCTGCAGATGCGGCTTGGGGTCAATGTCGCACAGCGCGGCGATGTTTAGGTGATTGTTGCGTGCGGCGGTGATGTGACTGTTTGCCACACGCCCGCAGCCAATTAATGCGTATCGCATAAAATACCTCTACAAGTTTATCCAATATCGCGCATGAACCAGAATTTTGCTTTCCGGTGAAGTGTAGCGCTCAAACTGCCCGCCGTTGGCTTCAATGACTTTTCGGCTGGGCATGTTGTCCGCCAAAGCCGTCACCAGCACGCGCGGCAAGCCCAGCTGCGGGCACTCACGCAGAGCAAGCCCAAGCATCGCCGTGGCATAACCCTTGCGGCGCTCGCTCGGCCGCACAGAATAACCAATGTGCCCGAAATACTCCGCCAGAAACTCGTTGTTGATGTGCAGCCGCATGTTTATCATGCCCAGCACGCGCTCGTTTTGCATCAAAAGATACTGCTGCGCCGTCACCCAATCGGGCACGGGCTTGGTTTCTTCGCGCTCAAACAGACGAATCCATGTGATCCACTCGGCGGCATCTTCATAATCTTTCAGCCCGCCGCAGCCATCGAACTCGCTGCCAGCCGCCAGCATTTCGGCGCGATAAGCCGCAACTTCGGCGGCATGCTCAGGCGCGGGGATAGCTAAACGCAGCTCGTTCATGGGGAGACCTTTCTTGTGTGTAGGGGATGCGCCCCTGCGCATCCCGTGAATTTTCACCTAATCCTAATAGCGGAGCGCGCAGGGGCGCGCCCCCTACAGGGTGTTCCTGTATTGATAAACCACCAACACCCCACGCTCAAGCGCAATCGTGCCCTCGCCGTCCAGCTCGTTCGAGATACCCAGCGGCACGTCGCCATGCAGCGTAACGTCCGCAACGTTGTACTTCATTCCCGCGATCGTCACGCCCTCGGCGCGCTCGCCATACGCAAACACCGACACCGTGCCGCAGCCCTGCAGCGCAAGCTCGCCCGGGCCCGCAATCGCGGTGAGGATGTAGTCTTCGTCCAGCATCGTCGCCTGCACGCCACGCTTGGTCGCCTGCACCAGCAGCTGCAGATTCGCAAAGCTGTGGTCGACGCGCCCACCCGTGCAGCCGGTGAGCACAACGCGCGCATAGCCACGTTGCAAGCCAATGTTCAGCGCCAACGCGAGGTCGGTGTCGTCTTTTTCGGCGGGATGCTGCTGGCACGGAATACCCGGTGGCAGCTCGCCTTGCAGGCTGTCCATGTCGCCCACGAGATAATCCGGTGCAACGCCCCAACCCTGCAGGTGATGCAGCCCGCCGTCAGCCGCGATGGTGAAATCGCCCGCCAGCGGCGCAATACGCACGGCTTGCGGTGCCGCGCCAACGATGTAGCATGTGTGCATAGAAGCCCCCTTGCATGTACACTTATTCTACCACAACGGCGCGCGAAAGTCAAGTGAAAGTTCTGTGTCCCAACGGTGTGCCACTGTAACCAACCGCCCACGAGCGGCCAAGCTGTGAGCGGTCGATTATATGGTTGAAGAGGGGGGAATGTGTGTTAATAGTAGCGCGGCGACGGGGGCGGATAGTGTGCTGCCGGTGCAGCCGCAGGTGCAGGCGGCGCATACTGTTGCGGCGCAGGCGGAGCATAAGCCGGTTGCGGCTGCGCAACGGGAGCAGGAGCCGCAGGCGCAGACACGCCGAGTTCGCGGCACAGGTCACCGAGTTGGTCTTGCAGGCGATCCATCAGCGCCATAGTTTCGTAGTCCGGCGCGCTGTAGCTATCGTAGGCAGCTTGTTGCAGCCGTGCGCGCAGTTGTTCAACGCATTGCACAACCTGTTGGCAGCTTGCAACTCCGGCTTGCGGCGCGGGATACGCAGGCGCAGGCGGTGCATAGCGGTTGCCATAGCCGCCGTAGGGCGCAGGTGGCGCGGGCGGTTGGGGCGGCGCAAAGTGCTGCATTTGATAAGAGGGCTGTGCCGGTGCATCCATGCGGAAACTGGGCGCGGGCGGGTTGAAGTCGTTGTTGCGTTGTTCTGCTCTCAGGCGTTCGATTTCCATTTCCAGTTCCTCATTTCGGCGTTTTTCTTCTTCATAATAGGTCACAAGAGCCTGCACTTTCGAGCGCAGTTGCTCTTTTTTGTCTTTTTTTTCGTCAGACATCTCGGCACTCCCTTCGGTGTTTGCTTTACCACTATAATACACCAAACACTTTCGCTTGTCAACGCAAGAAAGCGATAAAGTGCACGATTTTACAGCCTAAACCAGTCCGCTCCCATTATGAGGCAAAAACAATCGGCAAGTTCGTCAGATCTTGGAAAACATAGCCCTGCGCGCGCGCTTGGTCGATAATCTCGGCCATGGCGGCAGCGTTGTCGGCGCTCACGCTGTGCAGCAGGATAATCGCGCCGGGGTGCAGGCGGCTGAGCACGGTGTCGCGGGCGAACGCGCCGCCCTTCTGGCTTTTCACGTCCCAGTCGGCATAGCTCGACGACCAAAACACGTTGGCAAAGCCCAGGTCCGCCACGGTGCGCAGCGCAGTTTCGTTGTACTCCCCGCTCGGATAGCGGAAAAACGGCGCGGTGTAGCCAAAGGTCTCGCGCAGGTAATTGTCGGCGGTGAGCACCTCTTCGGCCATGCGCTCGGGCGTGAGCGTGGCGAACGAAGCGTGCGTGGCGCTGTGGTTGCCCACGATGTGCCCCTCGTCAATCATGCGGTTGACGATGTCGGGCGCGGTTTCGAGGTGGTCGAGCGTGCAAAAGAACGCCGCGGGCACCTCTTTGTCGCGCAGCACGTCAAGAATTCTCGCGGTGTAGCCATTCTCATAGCCGCAGTCAAAGGTCAGATACAGCGACTTTTCGGCGTTCGGCTGCATGGCGCGCGTGTCGAACGCCACGGCTTTGTATTCGGGGTGCTGGTCAAAAAACCGCTGGTTGTCGATGGAAATCTGGTGGGGCATGCCCTCCCTCGGCACGCCGTAGGCATGCTCGATTTTCTTCGTGGGCAGGCTGTGCTTGCCGGGTGAGTCAATGCTGCGCTTGGGCAGCGGCGGACGCTCGGCCTTTGCCGCAGCCGGCACGGTCAGCGCCAGCGCAGCCAACCCGGCCACGCCAATCTTTGCCAAATTGTGCATAAAAACTACCTCCTGAAGTGTGTTCAAGAGGTAGTGTTTGCAGTTTCGTCGCGTTTACTGGTGGCAATTATAACCCAACCGCGCGCATCATAATCAACACCACACCCACGATCAAGTCCCACACCCCGAGGGTGTTGCGGGTGTTGTCGTGCATCAAAATCTGCGCCCAAAAATAGGTCACGGTGCCGTTGGCGGCCACATGGCGATACACGCCGTGCCCCGCATGCGTGTGGTTGCCCAGCAGTGCGTCACGGTGCGCAGGCGAGTTCATCCAGCTGGCCACCGCGCGAGCAGCAGCTGCAGGGTTTGCGCCGCCGGAGATGCGGGCGAGGTTTTCGCTGGCGTGTGCGAAGCCGGTGACACCGTGCGGCGCAAGCACGCTATGCCAAATTTGCCCATTGGGACGCGTGTGGCTCCAGCTTTGCGCGGCTTCGCGTGCACGCACGGCAGCGGCAGCGTTGAGCGCAGAGTTCTCGCGCACCGCAGGACGGAAGTTCATGCGGCGTTCGTTGTTGGTGAGGCGAAACACGTCGCGGATTTGCGCGTTGCTGCTGATCGCCACGGGCATCACGCGCTCTGCGGCGCTCAGCACATCGCGAGTGACCGCAACGCTGGCAGCAGCAGGCAGCGCAAATGCAGTGAGCATGCCAATTGCGAGCAGTAAAGCGAAAATTTTCTTCATACAAAGTCTCCTTCGAGAGCTTATCTGAGTAAGCTCAAGCTAGAAATAGCGGAAAGCGCAATCGAAAGCAGCGACAGGAAGAACGCAGCAATCGAGCTCAGCACGCCGCCGCCCGGTGCGCTTGGCGGCGCGGTGGTCGTGGTAGCGGCAGTTGTCGCAGCCGTCGTTGTAGCGGCTGTCGTTGCAGCCGTCGTTGTCGCAGCAGTCGTTGCAGCCGTCGTTGTCGCAGCCGTCGTTGTGGCAGCAGTTGTTGCAGCCGTCGTTGTGGCGGCAGTTGTCGCAGCCGTTGTTGTAGCGGCAGTTGTCCCAGCTGTCGTTGTAGCGGCAG
>WQRM01000028.1 GCA_009786735.1 Oscillospiraceae bacterium
GCGCTGTCGGGCTTGCCGCCGCCACTGCCCCCTGCCGCTTGCGCGGCTGCTTTCACTACATTGCCTGCATGTGCCCCGGCGCTCACCGCTGCCGAGCCTGCACAGGCGGCGAACTGCAACGTGCCTTTGTCGGTCTTTGCGGCGAACAGGGCGACCACATCGTCGCCTTGTGCACGTGCTGCGTCGCACGCCCCGCGGACATCACCTGCCACTTCGCCACACACGAACTTCACGCTGCCGATTTGCGTTGCCTTGGCAATCAAACTTTGCACGGCAACTGCGCTGAGCTGCTCTTGTGCGGCGGCGAGCTTGCGCTCAAGTTCTTTCTGCGTGGTTTTCAGCTTCGTTTGTGCATCTTGCAAGTCGGTGGCATGTTGGGCACGTAGTGTTGCATACTCTGCATATGGCGCACGTGCAAATGCCTCGACGCGGCGCGCACCGGCGGAGACTGAACTTTCCTTTTCGATGACGAACAATCCAAGGTCGCGGGTGTTGGCAGCATGCGTGCCACCGCAGAGTTCTTTGCTGAAGCTGCCCACGCTCACCACGCGCACGGTGTCGCCGTATTTCTCGCCGAACAGCGCCATGGCACCGGCGGCACGGGCTTGCTCAAGCGGCATCTCTTCTATGGTAATGGGTATGGCTTGCTCGATGATTTCATTCACGCGGGCTTCCACGGCGGTGAGCTCCTCGCCGGTGAGCGCGCTGAAGTGCGTGAAGTCAAAGCGCACGCCGTCCGGTGAGATCGCCTGCCCGGCTTGCTCCACATGCGTGCCGAGGATCTCACGCAGGGCAGCTTGCAGCAAGTGTGCTGCCGTATGATTTTTTGCGCTTCGCGATTGATCTTCTGCGCTCAAGCTGGAGTCAAATTCAGTGTTTCCATCAACTTGGGTTCCTGCGGCGTTCTCCCAGCCTTCGGTGTCTTTGCGTCCGGCGCGGGATTTCTCCCTTGCCGCCTTCACCAGCGCGCGATAGCCGTCTTCGTCAATGGTGAGCCCATGCTCGGCGGCGATTTCACGCGTGAGGTCAACGGGGAAGCCAAAGGTGTCGCTGAGCATGAAGACTTGTTCGGTGGGGAGTGTAGGGGCGCGTCCCCTACAGTCCGCAATCATTTCGTCAAGGAGTTTCATGCCGGCGTCAATGGTGCGGGCGAAAGTTTCTTCCTCGGTGGCGATGACCTTGAGGATGAACTGCTGTTTGTCAAGCAGCTCGGGGTACGCCCCGCTGTTTGCGGCAATCACCGTGGTGGCAACTTCGCTCAAGAACGGACGGTTGATGCCCAGCAGGCGACCATGCCGTGCGGCGCGGCGCAACAGACGGCGCATGACGTATCCCCTGCCCTCGTTGCTCGGCAGCACGCCGTCGCCGATCATCATGGTGGTGGAGCGCACGTGGTCGGTGATGATGCGCAGCGAAATGTCGGTTTTCTCGCTGGCTTTGTATTGCACATTGGCGATGCGGGCGGCGTGTTGCAAAATCGCCTGCATGGTGTCTAGCTCAAAGATGTTGCCCACGTCTTGCATCACCAGCGCCAAGCGCTCAAGCCCCATGCCGGTGTCGATGTTCTTGCTGGCAAGCTCGGTGTAGTTGCCCTCGCCGTCGCTGTTGAACTGGGTGAACACCAAGTTCCAGAACTCCACGAAGCGATCGCACTCGCAGCCCACTTTGCAGTCATCGCTGCCGCAACCACGCGCCGCGCCACGGTCGAAGTAGATCTCGCTGCACGGACCGCAAGGCCCTTTGCCGTGCTCCCAGAAGTTATCTGCGCGACCCATGCGCACCATGTGGCTTTCGGGCACGCCGATTTCCTTCGTCCAGATGTCCCAGGCTTCGTCGTCTTGCTCGAACACGCTGAAGTATAGCAGCTCCAGTGGGATATCCAGCACTTCGGTGACGAACTCCCACGCCCAGGCGATGGCTTCGCGCTTGAAGTAATCCCCAAAGCTGAAGTTGCCCAGCATCTCAAAATACGTGCCGTAGCGGTCTTGGATGCCCACGGACTCGATGTCCGGCGTGCGGATGCACTTTTGGCAGCTGGCCATGCGCACGTTGGGCGGCACCACTTCGCCGGTGAAGTATTTCTTCAGCGGGGCCATGCCGCTGTTGATGAGCAGCAGGCTGGCGTCACCTTGCGGCACCAGGGATGCGCTGGGGGCACGCAGATGCCCCTTGCTCTCAAAAAAAGCAAGATATTTCTCGCGCAGGTCGTTGAGTCCAATGAAGTCCATGGTGGTTTCTCCTGTATACATAATCACCTCTCATTATACCATTGATGGCGCGGATTGTCAAGCCCTGCGCGGACAATTATCACAGCCCATGTTTTGTGAATGCTGGCACAAATTTGCAGGGGTTCGGCAAAATTTGCATGTTGCCCATGTGCAAGCTCCCCGAAAGCGGCAAATGAGGAGGCGCGGCTGGAGAGTGTGCACTTTTTTGCTTTAAACCGGATTGACACATCCCCGATATCGTTGTAATATAATGAAGTGCTAAAGTGTTGGCAGAAATGAAAGTTGCGAGGCAATGAACACATGAGAGAAGTGTTGCGGCAAGAAAAAAAATACTTAATTAGCTTGGAGCAGTATTACCGGCTGTCACGGCATTTCGGCAATTTTTTGCAGGAAGACGAACACAGCAGCGGCGATGGCTACACCGTTCGCTCGCTGTATTACGACAGCCTGGACGACTGGGACTTGGAAGGCAAGGTTAGCGGCATTGAAACGCGGCGCAAGATTCGCCTGCGCAACTATGGTCCGCATGCCGAAACGGCGAAGCTTGAGATGAAGCAAAAGCAGGGCATGTGGCAAAAAAAGCGCTCGCTTGTGCTCAACCGCGCGCAGTCGATGCAGCTGACGGCGGGCAACTACAGCAGCTTGCTGACGTTTAACTCGGACTTTGCGGCAGAATGCTTTGGCGTGATGCAAACGCAGTGCTACCGCCCCAAGGCGGTGATTTCCTACACGCGAAAAGTGTTTGTGGCGCAGGAAAACGAGATCCGTATTACCTTTGACCATCACATCAAAGGCACGGAAAGCAACTTTGACATTTTTTCGCACGATTTGACGGAGAACATGATTTTCGACCCCTACAAGGTGGTGCTGGAGGTGAAGTTTGACGGCTTTTTGCTCAGCTACATCAAGGATGCCATCAACGAAGTCAACGCCAGCGAGCTTTCGGTGAGCAAGTATTGCTTGGGGCGCTCGATTGGGCAGCGGTATTTGTTTTTGTAGGGATATCCACCCGAACCGTATTGTTAACGCATACCAAAGAATAGAGGTAAAACACATCATGAGAACGATAATCCTGGACCTGTTCGCGCAGAGCGGCAACTTGACCGTTGGCGACATCGCGCTGCGCATTGGCGTGGCGGCGGCGCTGAGCGCTATCATCTTTTTGTCATATTGGTACACCCATGCGGGCACGTCGTATAGCAAAAAGTTCAACGTTTCGCTGGTGACGCTGACGATCTTAACCTGCACGGTGATGACGGTGATTGGCAACAACATTGCGCTGTCGCTGGGCATGGCGGGTGCGCTGTCGATCGTGCGCTTCCGCACGGCGGTGAAGGACTCACGCGATACCATCTATATTTTCTGGGCGGTCATTGTGGGGCTGTGCGCCGGCGTGGGTGACTTTCTCACGGCGGTCATCGGCAGCGTGGCGGTGACGATTGTGCTGCTGATTATGGGGCGCGTGCGCAACGAAAACCGCATGCTGCTGATCATCAAGGCAAACCGCAACTTGGAAAACGAAATTGAAGCCCTGGTGTTCAACCACTTCAACATGAAGCCGCTGCTGCGGGTGAAAAACACCACGAGCGAAAGCGTGGAGTTCATTTTTGAGATGGGGCGCAAGGCCTATAACCTCACCTATAAGGGTGAACAAACCATCACGCAGCTGCTGCACGACAAAGACGGCGTGGAGTATGTGAATGTGGTGACACAAAACGATGAGATAAGTGGATAACGATGAGACGAAGTGTGATTGTTTACATAGCTAGTGTGGCGCTTGTGGCGGTGATCGTCGCAGGCGTGATGCTCGTGACGGCCGGTGACGACGTTGCGCGCTTTCACCAGCACTTGCATCGCCCAAGCGAAGCTGCGCTGGGGGCTTGTGATTGCGGTGATGACGATGTGCTGTGCACGCATTTGCCGCTGATGGTGATTGACACGTTCGGCGCGGAGATTCCCGGCAGACCGCTCGCGTTTGGCTCGGGGATTTATAACGACCCCGAAACATTGTTCAACCACCACACCACACCGGACGGCGAAGAGGAAATTGCGGTGTTGGTGCGGGTGATTGACAACGCGAACGCTTGGAATCACGCCGCAGACGAAGCTGCGCATGAATCCATGGCGATGATGCGCTTGCGGGGCAACTCGTCGCGGTTCTTCGACAAGCCGAACTATCGCATCCAGCTGCTGCAGGCGGACGGCGAGGATAATCCCCTGCCCTTGCTGGGCATGAGCGCGCACATGGAATGGGCGCTGCACGGACCATTTTTGGACAAGACGCTCATGCGCAACTACATGTGGATGAACATCGCTGCAGAAGTGATGGGGCCTGGGCATTTTGTGCCCGAGGTGCGTTTTTTTGAGCTGATTCTCAACGGCGAATATCAGGGGCTCTATGTGTTGATGGAAACCGCGCGCGTCGCTCCGGACCGCGTGAACCTCAACCGCCACCGCCCGGCGATGCCGACGACGAGCTATCTGGTGCAGCTCGATAGCCACCACCGACGCGCACCGGAGCGCAGCATGGATGTGTTTTCGACACACACGCTGCGCTTGGAATATGGCAGGAGCATGGCGATCATGTATCCCAACTTGCGGCGGCAAACCGACGACGTGCACGGCTACATCGCCCGCAGCATCAGCATTGCGGAACGGCTGCTGTATTCGCCGGAAATGATTTGGTATACCCGCCCCTATGAGCGCTACATGGACGTGGATTCCTTTGTGAATTTCTTCATCATCAATGAGTTCGTTGGCAACAACGACCTGTGGGCGAACTCCACGTTTTTGCACAAGGATGTGCGCGGACGACTGGCGGCGGGCCCGGTGTGGGACTTCAACAACGTGATGAACAATTACTTTTTGGAGATGCCCGCCGAGGAATTTATGCTGGCCGACCGCGGCTGGTTTGCGCGGCTGATGACGTGCCCGTTTTTCACCGACCGGGTCATTCGCCGCTGGCACAGCTTGCGCCGCAATGTGCTGTGCGAAGACCGCTTGCTGGACTACATGCAGCAGGTGGAAGACTGGCTGGGCAGCGCCATTGACCGCAACTTCGCGGTGTGGGGGCATAGCTTTGACTACACCCAAATGAGCGCCATGGCGCGGCGGCGACCAACACGCGCGCAGTATGAGCAAGGCGTGAGCATCCGCGATGTGAACCCCACAAGCTTTGCGCAAGCCCAAGCGTGGGCGCGGGAGTATATGGTCACACGCGGGCGCTGGCTGGATCAGTACATCGTGACGCTGCGCCAGTTCAGCCACACGTCGCGGCATGCGGGCGTGGTGCTGCAATAGCATTTGCGGTGCGGCGCTGTGGTCTATCATAGGCTGAGGAAGAGGAGTTTCTCTCCCCTGCAGCAACAAGCCCCCGTAATTATGAATTAATCAAGACAGGAGGTGTGAACCGATGCGAAAATATATCATTGCGGTGCTGGTTGTGCTGCTGGCTGTGTTTGGTGCGCTGTATGTTTATTTTTCCACCAGCTTTTTCATCGATTTTCGACCAGATGCGCCGATCGCGGTTGCGTTTTATACGCAGGGGCAAGACATGATGCGCGATGGCGAACGCCTGCTGCTGCGCGGCGTGGAGATTACGCCGACGGTGCCGGGACGGCTGGGCGGAGATTTCTCGGTGAGCGAAGAAGATTATCTGCGCTGGTTTGGCTATATCTACGAGATGGGCGCGAACACGGTGTTTTTGCCGGATGTGATGGACCCGCCGTTTTACCGCGCGCTGCACCAGTTCAACACCGCGGACGACGACAGAGAGCTGCTGGTGCTGCAAGGCGTGAGTGGCTACGACTATTACAGTTTGATTCGTGCATTTCGGCGCGCGATTGATATTATCCATGGGCGCAGGGCGCAGCTGCTGGGCAGCCGAGGCTTTGAGTTCTTTTTGCGCGATGTGTCGCCGTGGGTGGCGGGTTTTGTGGTTGGGATGGAGTGGGATCCGGATTGGATTGCCTTTAACAACCACTTTTCGCCAGACTGGCCGCAATACTTTGAAGGCGAGTTCTTCAGCGCGGCCGACGATGCGACACCCTTTGAGGTGATGCTCGCACGGGTGATGAACAGCGCCACGGACTATGAAACCCGGCGCTACAAAGTGCAGCGCCCCATTGGGTTTTTGAGCAACCCGGTGGTTGACTTCCTGGAGTTCGACTGGGCGTATGCCACGCAGCTGCGCAAGTATGTGCAGCTGGATGCGGAGCATGTGATTCCCAGCGAGGCGATGGCGGCGGGCACATTTGCGGCGTATCGCTTGTTCCATTTTGCGGATGAGTTTGAGGCTTTCCTCACGCCCGAACAGACCGAAACGCTTGCACCAATTCTGGCGAACCTTGACCGCAGCTGCCTATACAATGGCTACCTGGACTTGCTGATGCAACACCACAGCATGCCGGTGATTTGCGTGGGCTTTGGCTTTTCGTCCGCGCGGGCGCCGCAGCGTGAGGGTCAACCGCCGCTGACGGAGCAACAACAGGGCCGCGCCATGGCAAACATGGTGACCCAGCTGGAAGAGCGCGGCTGGGCAGGCAGCGTGATTGCCGGCTGGCAAGACGCTTGGGAGCGCCGCACGTGGAACACCACGTTTATGTCAAACCCGTGGCGCTATCAATACTGGCACAATTTGCAGTCCATTGCGCAGGGCTATGGCTTGATGGCGTTTGACCCCGGCGAAACCGAGCGCCCGGTGCTCCTGGATGGCCGCGCCGACGAATGGGATATCTCCCACCTTGTGCACCGTGCTGGCGGCATTGACATCTATGCGCAGTACACCTATCAGGGCTTGTATCTGCTGCTGCGCGGCGAGGCGGTGCATCCGCGCTACACGCTGCATCTGCCGATTGATGTGACGCCGCTTTCGGGCACGTCGGCACACAACGGGATGGAATTTGAGCGCCCTGCAAACTTTTTGCTGCGGGTCAGCGGCCGCCAAAACACCAGCTTGCTGGTCAACCGGCGTTACCACGCGACGTATCAGCGGTTTTATCACGAAATGACGGGACAAAACCCCTTTGTGGGCGTGCCGTGCGCGTGGGAGTCGGCGTTTGTGCCAATCACCCTTGCGGTGCAACACAATGTGGTGCTGGACACCGAGGACTTTGTGCGGTTGACCGAAGAGAAGAAAGAACTGCTGCGGCTGCGCTCGTGGGACACCGGGCGGCTCACCCACGGAATTGGCGACCCGAACTCGCCGCGCTTTAACTCACTGGCAGATTTCATCTTTGGCGAAAACCTGGTGGAAATCCGCCTGCCGTGGAGCTTGCTGAACTTTTTTGATCCATCGCTGATGCAGGTGCACGATGACTACTTTGTGCAGTTTGGTGTGCGCGGGCTTGGGATTGACAGCATCTACATTGGCGTTGCGGTGCAAGACGCTGTGGCGCAAATGAGTCCCATTGCGCTAGACGGCTGGGGACGCAACGTGCAGACCCACGAGCGGCTCAAGCAGTCGTATTTCATCATGCAAGAACTTTGGGGGAGATGAAAGCACGGTGTAAATTGATGAGGCAATGGTATTGGTGTGTTTGCGGGTTTCGGGCGGCGGGTAGCCAAACGCAGCAGCAAAATCCGCACCCCCAGTCGCCGCACCAACGTCGTGCGATGTGCCGGTTTCGTTCGCGGCGACAGCCCCCGCGCCTGCGCGAGGGCCGCTCAGGAAACGGTTTTCTTCGACTATCATCAAGCCCCTACATGCTGACGATAGCTATGTTGACGATTTGAAGACACTACCCCAGTCGCCGCGCCCGCACGACATAGCAACACAAAGATTTTAACAGCAATTCATGACACGGTTGTGCTTTTAGCACGTAGAGAAAGTGGGGAAAACAATGGACGCAAGAGTATTTTTGGTCGTTGGCTTGTTTATGTTCGCGTGTGTGGCGATGATGGTGTTTAACTTCATCATCATTCGTCGCATTCGGGAAAAAAACACGTTTTCGGCAGGCAGACACAAAACATGGTGGCATATTCTGGCTTGGCAGGCGCTGACGGCGACTGACAAAAAGCCGCCCTGCCCGCGCAAACATAACAAGTTTTTGCTCAAAAAATTGGGTGACGCAGAACAGCTTGTGGCCTATGGACATGCGCTGAAACAACTCAAGGATGAGCATCCCAGTGCGTATTTGGAGTACATGCAGCACAGGCATGAGGTGTTCCACCAGCTGGGGCAAGCCTATGCGCGCAAAGCCTGCGTGGAACGCGCGTGCTTTGCCGACTTTGTGTGCGAGTTTCCGCAGGTGACAGACGGGGTGTATGAAACCCTCGTGAGCACGCTGGTGAGGTACATCAACGACGAGAATGTGCACTGCCGCACCAACGCCCTGCGCGCGCTAAGCAGCGTGGGCAACGTGCAAGGGGTGGCCAACGCGCTGCTGTTGATTAACGACAAAACGTTGTTTGTGCACCATCAGCTGCTGACGGACGCACTGCTGAACTTCAGCGGCAACAAAGAGGCGCTGAGCGAACAGCTGTGGCGCGAAAACTGGCGCTGGAACGACAACGTGCGGGCGTGCGTGAAGCAATTCATGGCGGTTGCGTCAACAACAACACGCAGCAAACCGGTGCCGCAAGGGGCAAGTGCGGCGCAGGGGGAAGCAGCCAAGCGCAAGGCGAAGCAAAAAATTGCCTAGGTGGCAGACAAAAAAGGGGAACGGTGAGAAGTATGGCATGGGTGAGAGAAGGCCTGTATTTTGTTGGCGTGTTTTATATGATTTATTTGGTGCTGTTTGCGACGTTCGCGCTGCTTTCGGTTGCGGTGGGGGCATACAAGTTGTATGCCAATGACCGCATGAATCGGCTGAAAAACAAGTTTAGTTGCAATGACCTGCCGGTTTCTATTTTGGTTCCGGCATACAATGAGGCGGTGACGATTGTGGACAGCGTGAAGTCGCTGCTGGCGCTTGATTACTGCAACTATGAAATCATTGTGGTGGACGACGGCTCGGACGATGGCACCGCGCAAACCCTCATTGACGCATTTGACTTGCTGCCGGTGTATCGCGAGATTGAGTTTGTGCTTGCGTGCCGCCCGCAAGAGGCGGTGTTTGACAATGTGGTGCAGGGGGTGCAAGTGACGCTGGTGCGCAAGCAAAACGGCGGCAAAGGTGATGCGCTGAACATGGGCATCAACCTTTGCAGGCATGCGTATTTCATTGGCGTGGATGCGGACTCGAAGCTGCAAGCGAATGCGCTGACGGAAATTGTGCGCCCGGTGCTGGAAGACGACAGCGTGGTGGCCGCAGGCGGGATGGTGCTGGTGGCACAATGTGTGAATGACAGCGAAGAAGAAGGCGACGAGATGCAGGCGGACTATCGGTTTCCGCCAAACCTGCTGGTGAGCTTGCAGGCGCTTGAGTATAACCGCTCGTTTTTGGCCAGCCGCATTCTGATGGACACCTTCAACGGCAACTTGATTATTTCCGGGGCGTTTGGGCTGTTTAAGAAGTCAACGGTGGTCAACGCCGGGGGCTATTGCACGGACACGCTGGGGGAAGACATGGAACTTGTGCTGAAACTGCATGGCTACTGCCGCAATAACGACATTAAGTATCGCATGCGCTATCAACCCAGCGCCATTTGCTTGACGCAAGCGCCCACCACCATGCGCGATCTGCGTGGGCAGCGCCGCCGATGGCACTTGGGTTTGCTGCAAAGCATGTTTTCGCACCGGCGGATGCTGTTTAACAAAAAGTTTGGGCTGGTGGGCTTTTTCTCCTACCTGTACTATTTTTCGTATGAGCTGCTTGCGCCGTTCGTTGAGCTGTTTGGGCTGGTGACGATTTTGCTGGCGTTTTTTGCGGGGATGTTGAACATGGGCTATATGCTTGCGTTTTTTGTGCTGTATGGGATATATGGCTCGTTGATTAGTCTCACGGCGTTTTCGCAGCACATCTATGCCCAAAATATACGCGTGAAGCCCATGGAGATGCTCAAGGCGCTGCTGCTGTGTGTGCTGGAGTTTGGGTTCTTTCGCTATGTGCTGGTGGTGGTGCGGATTCTGGCGGTGTTTGGCTATGGCAAAAACAAGGGCACGTGGGGCAAAATCAAGCGCGTGTAGTTGCGAATTATAAAAAACACCCCCAAGCGGATGGCTTGGGGGTTGCGGTTTTATTTGCGGATTAATTCGTAATCAATGGACAATTGCAGTTGCCCCTGCTGGTTTTTCCAGCTGTTCTCGCGCACGCCGACGCGCTCAAAGCCGACTTTTTCGTAAACGTGTTGGGCGCGCTTGTTGTTCGCGTTGGTGTCCAGCACGATTTTCTCAAAGCCATGCCGGCTGAATAGCTCGCGGACAAACATGCGCAATAGCGTTGTGCCATAGCCATTGTTTTGCTGTGTTGCATCGCAAATTTTGATGCCGATTTCGGCAACGTTTTCGCCCTTGGTGCGGTAGTTCATTTCGCCGATGGGCGTGCCGTGCAACTCGATGATACAGCGGCGGTTTTCGTCGTTGTCGCCCGCGAGGCTTGCGGCGATTTTCTGCGCCGTTGTGCCAAGCCCGTTGGGAAAGCCCGCGTGCGCCATCACTGCGCCATCGTTCCACCACGCGCATAGCTACTGCGCGTCATCGGCGGTTGCGTTGCGAATGGTTAGGTTGTCTTGCGTCACAAACATGGTTCCTCCTGTGGCAGGAGGGCGCTAAAGTATAGTCACCCTCCTGTGATTGGGGTAGACGAGTGTGTGTTTCATGATTATCGCTCCTTTCGCTTATTTTCAGTTGTATCATACCACGCTTTCACAGAATTGTCAAGAATTTTCACCCCTACCCTTGCAATCGCCCGCGAAATCCTGTATAATATAGATTGAAGGACGATGCGAAGGAGAATTACGATGCTGAAACGTGTTTGTTGCCTGATTGCCTGTGTGGCGCTGCTGGGGGCGGCGCTGGTTGTTCCGAGCCAAGCGGCCACGCCGCGCTGCGATTGCGACACCGTGCTGCAAGTTTGGGTGGACGGCTGGGGTCAAACGCTGTTCTTTGATGAGGGCACGCCCAACCAACGCGCGCAAGGACCAATGCGGCTCAATCGCATTGTGCGCAGCTTGCCGGGGCTTGCTTGGGGCGCGACCCGCACGGCGCTAAGCGTGAACCCGTTTCGTGAGCCGTTCATCAACTTTGAACCCCTCGCACGCGGATTTGCGCGCACGGCCGAGAATATTCTGGGGCATTTGCAGATTGATGAGCAGGGCAACAGTGTGTATCCGCTGACGAGCACGTGGTATATCGCCGACCAGTGCCACATGGAGCACCCGCAGTTTTGGTTTATCTATGACTTTCGCCAGTGCCCCTTCGAGAGCGCACGGCAGCTCAATGATTTCATCGAGGCGCTGCTGGCGCACACCGGCCACCGGACAGTCGCGCTGACCAGCCACAGCCAAGGCGGCATCATCGCCATGACGTATCTTGCGATGTTTGGCTCGCGGCGGCTGGACACATTCATTTTGGCGAACAGCGCGTTCCAAGGGGTGGACTTGGTTGGGCGGCTGTTTACGCGGCAATTTGGCATTGATCGCCACAGCGCGGCGGCGTTCATGGGCATTAACCCGCGCTGGACTCGCTTTTTGCCGAACTTGGGCAATGCTGTCTATGTGGGCATGTTTGACTACTTGATGGACTTGTATATCATTCCGCAGCTTGCGACGATGCCGATTGTGTGGGCGTTTTTGCCGACGGATTACTTCAACGAGGCGGTGCGCTTGTGGGGCGATGATCCGCGGCTGCAACATGTGCTGCAGGGTGCGCGGCGGTATCACCGCGAGGTGCTCGGCCGCAGCGAACAACTGCTGCGCCAGGCGATGCGCAATGGCACGCATGTGGCGATTTTGGCGAGCTATAACAACGCACCCATCCCGGTGTCACGCGGGGTGCAATACCAAAGCGACAGGCTCATTGGCACTGCCCGCATGAGCGGCGGCGCAAGGGTTGCGCCGTTCGGCGAAGTGCTGCCTGCGGGCAGCGGTCGCCACCGCAGCCCCGACGGCATCATTGATGCGTCCACCGCGATGCTGCCGAATCACACGTGGTTTGTGCGCGACAATTGGCACTGCGCCAATGTGATGTATGACCTGCGCATGTGGATTATCCACAGCAACACGCAGCCCACCGTGTGGCAGCACGCGGACTTCCCGCAGTTTTTGCAGCACCCGGGCAATGGCGGGCAGGCGGTGCCGTTGGGGTGACCCCCACCGTCGCGCTGCGCGCGCCACCTCCCCCAAGGGGGAGGCACAAAGCCCCTGCGCTGTTTTTACGCAGAGGTTTGTCAATTTTCAAAACATCGTTCTAAA
>WQRM01000029.1 GCA_009786735.1 Oscillospiraceae bacterium
CCGCCGGGGAAGCCGCTGCAATCACTAGCATCACCATTATACCCGCAGCCGTGCATGTCCGTGGATTCGAGAATGACGATTCCGAGAGCCCCGACCTATCCCTTCAGCCACGTCGTAATTTAAGAGGGATAGAGCACTTGCGAAACCTGGAAGAATTGCGTATGGATGAAAAATGTGGTGTTAACTGGACGAGCCTTTCCGGGGGACTAGATTGCTTTAGCGAGTTGAGGCGACTGGAGCACTTGCCGCATTTGCGCATGCTATGTTTTCTTAGCGTATACACGATGAATGGTGAAGGCGAACGAGAATTTCTTCGCGATTTAAGACCGCTGCGAAATTTGACACAGCTCACATCACTGCGTATTTCTGGTTTGACGAGCTTAGATGGCATACAAAACTTAACCGATTTAGAGTATTTGAGCGTTTGGGGCATGCTTTCAGATTTACGCGGCATTGAGCGTTTGACCAATTTAAGAAATCTTCACGTTTCTGGAGGCGAGCTAACGAACCTTGATGAAGTGCGTAATCTGGTTAATCTCACCTCACTTTGGGCACCCAACAACCAATTAACGGACATCAGTGCTGTTGTGCGTTTGCCGAATTTGCAAGACTTAGGCGTAGCCAGAAATCAGCTGGAAACATTGCCGGACTTGACAGTGACAAATTTACAACCGAGTAACACGTGCTTTCGAGGGAATCGCCTTTCGCGAGAAGAATTTGAAAGAAATTTGCCAGCAAGCCTCTTGGAAGCAAACGATGGCCGATGGTTAGAATCACATCTTGACCAGCAACGCTAATCCTCCCCTTGCACTCCCTCGCAAAACATGATATAATAGACCCATGAAAACATTGTGGCAGCTGTTCGTGAGCTTCTTCAAGGTCGGGCTGATGACCTTTGGGGGCGGCCTCGCCATGTTCCCGATGCTCGAGCGCGAAATCATCGACCGCCGCGGCTGGTGCACGCGCGACGAAGTGGTGGACTACTACGCCATCGGGCAGTGCACGCCGGGCATCATCGCGGTGACGGTGTCGGTGCTCATCGGCTGGCAGCAAAAGAAAGTCCTCGGCGCTGTGGTGGGAGCCATCGCGGTTGCGCTGCCGGGCTTCGTCATTGTGCTGGGGCTATCGCTTGGGCTAAGCTTCGTGATTGACCACCCCATCGCGCAGGCAGCGCTTGCGGGCATGCGTGTGGCTGTTGCCGCGCTGGTGACTGCCGCTGTGGTGAACATCTTCCGCAGCCAGGTCAAGCATTGGTGGCAGCTGCTGATTGCCGTGGCGGCGTTCATCCCTGTGGCGTTGTTTGGCGCGCACCCAGCGTGGGTGGTGGGGAGCGCTGCGCTCATCGGCTTGTTTGGCGCGTGGCGCACCGAGAGAAAAAGCAAGGAGAACTAACATGAAGAAACTGGTTGCGCTGTTGCTTGTTCTGGTCTTGTTGGGGGCTTGTGCGCATCCGTTTTCCAGCACCTCAGAACCGAATCTTTGGTTTGAGGAACGTGGATGGCCTGAAGAAATCACGCTAGAAATTGCGCGAAACATCGAAATTCTTGCAGCGACAGTTCCTGATATCCGCGAAGAATGTGCTTCTGAGATTGGTAAAATATTATACACAGCGAACATCTCCACGATCGATAGAATTATTCTTGTTGACATGGAGACTTTGATAGATGCATGGGCAGCTTCCGAAGAAGAACGGCAACGTTGGATACGTGAGTACGAAAACAGAGCGTGGGTACAAATCATAGGAGATTCTCGGCATATAACAATTGCATCAATCGATGATGTTTTCACTAGTGTATGGGCTGGCAATCTTATCCCATTGGAAGAAGGCGAAGTTGTTTTTCAGCGAACGCCGTAAAATGCGAAAATAGAATGGTGACAAATGATGCATGTTCTCCCCTTCCTGTTCTACGAATTTTTCTTCACCGGGCTGTTCTCCATCGGGGGTGGCCTGGCAACCATACCCTTTTTGCAGCAGATGAGCGCCCGCCATGGTTGGCTCACCCAGCACGAACTCGCCAACATGATCGCCATTGCCGAAACCGCGCCCGGTCCGCACGGCACGAACATGGCTGCGTTCGTCGGCAAGCACGTGGCAGGATTCCCCGGCGCGGCACTGGCGGCCTTCGCGCTGATGCTGCCCACGATGATTATCGACACCATCATCGCCAGCATGCTCGACCGCTTTCGCCAAAACCGCGTGAAGGACGCACTCATGCGCGTGCTGCGCCCGACCAGCGCAGGGCTCATTGCCGCCGCCGTGGTGGTGTTCCTGCAGATTGCCCTCGCCTCGATGGACGCGAACTGGGCGCTGCGCAACATCGCCGCATGGGCGGGTTATTTTGACTGGTGGGCGGTGGGCTTGTTTGTGGTGTTGCTGGCGTTGCTATTCACGCCGAAGATAAAAAAAATCCACCCTGCGGCGTTCATTGCCGTTGGGGCGGGCGCGGGGATTGCGTTGGGGCTTGGGTAAACACGAAGAAAGTTTGAGGTGGATGTGATGAAACGCTTGCTTGGGCTGGTGATCGCCTTGTTGCTGCTTGTGGGTTGTGCAAGTGTGGCAGAGCCTGTAGGGGCGGATGCAAATCCGCCCGAAGTCACCGCAGCAACTGAACCAACCGTTGCCGCAACAGCCCTGCCTGCTCCGCGCGAGTGGTCGGGTGTGCCGCAGGCGTACTGGGCGGTGTTGGAGCGACTTTTCGCATGCGATGAAGCTTCTTATGGCTATCAAGTTGTAGACATTAATAATGATGGCATACCGGAGTTGATTTTGTTCATACTGGGGAGCACTGAATTGCCATGGCTCTTCCAAATTTATACGCTGGATGGCGATGAGCCTGCTCACCTAATTCACTTTGACATATTCGATTTTGGCGTAATTACAAAAGAGGGGATAATATTTGCACACCATACACGCTCTGAGGAAATCGCTACAATACGTTCCTTTTTGCTGGAAGCGGATGCAACTACGCTAACAACATTGACGAGCCATCGTTTTTTCTACGAAAACCTAGACGATGAGCAATTGGCGTTGCTTCACGCTTACCGCAACCCACCCAACCCCATGCAGTTCGAGTTCATCCCGCTGGGGAGTTAGCGAAACAGCGTTTGCATCAGCATCACAAAACCCCACATGCCGCCGGTCACCACAATCAAAATCACTTGCCACACACTAAATGGAAAATCCATGCAACCTCTCCCTTCAAGTTCGTCCTTCCAGTATACCACAACACGCCCAATAAGTCAACAGGATAAATCGGCCAAGGAGCACTTATGACCACAACCTTCCAACCCATCGAGCAATCCCTGCGCGCGCGCGGCTGCACCGCCATCTGCGGCGTGGACGAAGCCGGGCGCGGCCCGCTTGCAGGCGACGTATTCGCCGCGGCGGTCATTTTGCCCACAACATACGACCTCCCCGGCCTCGCAGACAGCAAAAAGCTCACGCACAAGCGGCGCGAGCTCTTGTTCGAGTTGATTCAACAGCAAGCCGTGGCGTGGGCAATCGCCAGCGCGGATGTGGAGGAAATCGACCGGCTGAACATCCTGCAAGCCAGCCTGCTTGCCATGCAGCGCGCGGTAACAGCTCTTGCCCTGCCCGCGGACTACGCGCTCATCGACGGCAATAAAGTTCCCGCCGCGCTTGACATTCCCGCCGAGTGCATCGTCAAAGGCGACAGCCTGTGCGCGAGCATCGCGGCGGCGTCGGTGCTGGCGAAGGTCGCGCGTGACCGGCACATGGCGGCTCTGGATGCGTGTTACCCGGGCTATGGTTTGGCGCAGCACAAGGGCTACCCCACGCAGGCGCACTACGTGGCGCTGGCGCAGCTGGGTGCGACGGAAGTGCACCGCAAGAGTTTTCGGTTAACCACCACCCGATAAAATTTGGGGTTTTGCATTGATATGTAGCCCGGGTGGCGCGCCCGAAACAAAAAACATCAATACAATTGTCTAAAAGAGCCTTGAAAAAAAGTCACCCAAAAAACTTCAGTCGCTTCGCGATTGACTCTTCATGACAAGCTAAAGAAACAAGCCCCTGCCCCCCTCTGATAGAGGGGGGATGTCCCGCAGGACAGGGGGGTGGGGGCAAGCCCCACCGCATGTGGTTTTCGTGCATTTGTCAAGCTTTATTTAAGGAGGCTTCCCATGGGAATCGAAATCATCATTGTGCTGGCTGTCGGCGCGCTCACCACCGCGCTTGGTTGCGTCTTTCTCACGGGGCGCGGCGCAAACCTCATCGCGGGCTACAACACCATGCCCAAAGAAAAAAAGGCAGGCTACAACACTTCGGCCATGTGCAAATTTGCAGGAAAAATTATGCTGCCCCTCGGTCTGTTGACCCTGCTGGCTGTTTTTTTCCTGTTCAACGCATTGTTCTGGATCATCTATGGCATCGCAGTTACTGGGCTTTGCGTGTTTGCGGTGGTGTACTTCAACACCGGCAACCGATTTAAGCGTTAGCGAGGCTTATGCACCTGCCGCGCTCGCGCAATCGCAAGGGCATCCGCCGGCACATCCTCGGTGATGGTCGAACCCGCGGCGGTGTAGGCGTTTTCGCCGATGGTCACGGGCGCCACAATGGCGTTGTTGCAGCCGATGAACGCGCCTTCTTCAATCGTGGTGCGGTGCTTCACGCCCTTTTGCCCGCCGTAGTTCGCCACCGCAAGCCCGCAGCCCACGTTCACGCGCTCGCCCACCGTGGCATCGCCTAGGTAGCTCAAGTGCGAAATTTTCGTGCCTGTGCCAACTTGGGTGTTTTTGATTTCCACGAAATTGCCCACATGCACGCCCGCGCTCAGCACCGTGCCGGGGCGCAGATGCACCCATGGTCCCAGCGTGCAGCCGTCGCCGATGTGGCAATCCTGCGCCTGCACGTGGTTGAGCGTAACCCCGCTGCCCACCGTGCAGTTGCGCAGCATCGTGCCGGGATACACCGTGCTGCCCGCGCCGATGGTGGTGTGTTCGTCGATGATGATGCCGTCCGCGCAAGGGATCTCCACCCCGGCGGCGATGTGGCGGTTGATGATGGCGTGGCGTTGGTCGTTGGTCATATGAAAAAATCCCCCTTCGTTTTGCCAGTCGTTGGTCATATGAAAAATCCCCCTTCGTTTTGCCATTAGTGTATGACAAAACCGGGGGATAAATTCTTGCACAGCAACAACCGCACTAGCCCAGCACGTTAAGGATAATAGAAACAAGCTCAAGCCCAGCAAACGCCAACGTCAAAAAGGCTAGCACAGTATAAATCGTGGAAAGCTGGCCAGCAATCCATCCAAACACGGGCATAGCAAACTCCCTTCTGCAATTAAGTCAAGATTTCCAGCAACACAAAAATCGCGCGCAAAAACGCCACAGCTGTGGATGCCACCGTCAGCACCGAGAAAATCAAGCGAAAATTCATATCAGCTTCTCCTTTGGTCATGGTTTGTCCATCAATTATACCAGCTTTTTGCTCGCGCGTCAAGTCTTTTTGCTAAATTTCTTCATTTTTGTGCAAAACGACGATGCAGGGGCGGCTCGCAGCAAGGCTGATAAGACTACGAGCACGCGACCCGAGGTCGGGATGACGGCAGCGCACGGGGCGCGTGTAGGGGCGGCAGGTTGCCGCCCCTACAGGCTGACGATAGCAATGTTGCACCGCCGCCAAACTCTCCCCTTGCACTCCCCCGCAAAACATGGTATAATAGTTCCATGACCATCACCCACTTCACCGCCCAGGCTTTCCGCAACATCACGCGGGGGGAGCTCTCGCCATGCTCAGGCGTGAATGTCATCTTCGGCGAAAATGGGCAGGGCAAAACCAACCTGCTTGAGGGCATGTGGCTGTTCACCGGCTGCCGCTCGTTTCGCTGCACCGACAACCGCGAGCTGATTCAACATGCCCCTTGCCCCCCTCTGATAGAGGGGGGATGTCCCGCAGGACAGGGGGGTGGGGTGCAGCGCACAACAAGCCTCGCCGCAACCTTCACCTCCAACGCCCGCGAGCAAACCGCCTCCATCGACATCACGCGCCGCCGCGCACTCACCCTCAACGGCTTCGCGCAAGAGACCCCGCGCCGCATGCTCGGCGTGTTTCCGGCGGTGGCCTTCACGCCCGCTACCCTCGCGCTCGCCCAGGGCAGCCCTGCCGAACGCCGCCGCTTTCTCGACGTCGCGCTGAGCATGCTCACCCCGGCCTACGCCGTGCGCCTGTCTAAGTATCTCAAAGCCCTCGCCCAGCGCAACGCCCTGCTGCGCCACCCCAAGCCCGACCTCGACCTCCTCGTCACCTGGGACGAAACCCTTGCCCACCATGCCGCGCAACTCACCGCCGCCCGTGCGCGTTATCTGCAGCAGCTCATCCCCGCCGCGCAGGAGTTCTACGCTGGCATCTCCGCCGGTCGCGAGGTGCTCGGCATCGAAATCCACTGCACCGGTCACGATTTCACGCGTTCACGCCAAAGCGACTTGCGCCGCCAGATGACCACCGTTGGTCCGCACCGCGACGACTTTATCTTAACTTTGAGTCGGGCACAGCGAAGCGACGGTGCCGCACCGCAGGTGCTAAGAGACTTCGGCTCGCAAGGTCAGCAGCGCAGTGCAGCCTTGGCACTCAAACTCGCCGAAGCCGCCGTCCTGCGTGACACCACCGGTGAAACCCCCGTCGCCCTGCTCGATGACGTCCTCAGCGAGCTCGACGCCCGCCGCCAGCGCGACCTCCTGCGTTATCTCGACGGCTGGCAGGTCTTCCTCACCTGCTGCGAGCCCAGCCACACCCTCCACGGCAGCGCGGGCCGCGTGTTTTGCGTCACCAACGGCGACATCACGCCGCAATGACGAACAAGAAAAGGAGCACCCTCATGAACATCGCCCTCGGCAGTTTTGACGGCCTGCACGCTGCGCACCGCGCGGTGTTGCGGGGGGCGACTGCCGTGCTGTTGTTTAGCGAGCACCCGCAGGTCACGCTGCACGGACAAGCTCCACTGCAGCTATTGACGAACGACGAACGCGCGCATCGCCTGCAAGCGGCGGGTCTGCGGTTGCTGCATGTGGACTTCGCCGAGCTGGCGGCGCTGCCACCGGCGCAGTTTATCGCTCTGCTGCGTGAGCGCTATGGCGCAACGGGACTGCGCTGCGGGCACAATTTTCGGTTTGGCGCGGGCGCACAGGGCAATATCGCGCTATTGCGTGAATTATGCGCGACACATGGCATGACGCTTTCCATCGTGCCACGCATTGCGTATCGCGGCGACACGGTGTCGTCCACGCGCATTCGGGCGGCGCTGCAGCAGGGCGAAATCACGCAGGTGAACGCCATGCTGGGGCGTGCGTTTGGCTACAGCTTCCCGGTGGAGCACGGTGCGCGCTTGGGTCGCGTGCTGGGCGCGCCAACGCTCAACCAGCACTTTACGCCGGGCTACTGCGTGCCCAAGGCGGGGGTATATGCCAGCCGCGCCTGTGTGGACGGCGCATGGTGGCCTGCGGTGACGAACATCGGCTTGCGACCTACGATAAGCAACCACAGCGAAGCGACGGAGCAGCACCGCAGGTGCCCGAGAAGCGAGACACACATTCCCGGCTTTGCGGGGGATTTATACGGTCAGCGTGTGCCGGTGCGGCTGCTGCGGTTTGTGCGCGAGGAGCGGCGGTTTGGCAGCGTGGAGGAGCTCAAGGCGCAAATCTTGCAAGACATACAAATATAGGAGGCGATTATGGTTAAGTCTAGCGTTGTTTGGCTGTTCGCGGGCATGATTTTGCTCACGTTCAACTTTCACATCAACTATGTTCATCTCATTCCCGACCCACTGGGCTGGGCGCTGATTGCCTACGGCTTGCACCGCATGGCAGCGCAAAGCAAGCTGTTTCGCACAGGGCGCTTGCTTGCGTTGGCGTTGATTCTGCTCACCAGCGTGGAGTGGGTCTTTCTTGCGATGCACGCGCCGTTTCATTTCTACTTGCCGTTGAGCCCGTTTGCGCTGGTGTTGGGCGTTGCGGTTGAATACTGCATCATCTTTGGCGTTGGGCAGTTGTTGCGCCGCGCTCAACGTCCGCAACTTGAAGCATGGTGCAGACCGCTGTTTGCCTGCATGGCTGTGGCGCGCGTGCTTGGTTTCATGCAAATGTTGATGGGGTTGTTCGTGCCGTTTGTGTGGATATTGACCATCCCGACCATTGTGTTTGGGTTGGTGGTGCGCGTGGTGTTTCTGGTGTTCTTGCGCCGTGCGCAGCGGGCGCTGGATGGGGCAACGATGAACCTGTAGGGGCGGCAATTTTGCCGCCCGAACCCTTAAAGCCATCAATACATTGCCCAAAACAGCCAAAAGAAACCGGGACGGATGCAACATCCGTCCCGGTTTCTTTTGTTTGCGTGCGCTAGAACAGCAGCCAGGTCAGCCCCACGATGATCGGCAGCGCGATGAGCGTGCGGATTATGAAGATGGCGAACAGTTTGCCGATGTTCAGCGGCATTTTGGACTTGAGGATGAGCACGCCGGTTTCGGCGAGGTAGATAACCTGCACGATGGAGAGCGTGCCGAGAATGAAGCGCGTGGCTTGCGGTGCGCTGGGCAGCAACAGAGCCGGAATGAACATGTCAAAGAAACCAACGAGCGTGGCGGGTGCGTAATACATCGCGCCTTCCACCTGCAGCAGACGCAACAACTGCCCCATCGGCCACGACACCCAGTCGAAGATGGGCGTGAACTCGAAGATAATCAGCGCAACCGTGCCCCACGCGAGGATGATGGGGATGAGGTCCATGAAGATGTTGAGGTAGCTGTATGCCCCGGCGCGAGCAACTTGACCGGGCGTGGTTTCGTTGGCGCTTTTGGTGGCCGAACGCAGCGCCCAGCGGAAGATACCCATGTTCTCGGGCACTTCCTCGTGGATTTGCTTGCCGACCTCGGGCAGATAGTCATCGTTGAGCTTGCGCAGCGGCCAGATGCGCGGCATAATCATCGCCAGCAGAATGCACACGACGCACACCACCAGATAGAACAGCCAAAAGCGGTCGCGCAGACCAATGGTGTCTGCCACCACAAGGGTGAAGGGCAGCGACACAAACGAGAAGTTCGTGGCAATCACCGCGGCTTCGCGCCCGGTGTAGAAGCCTTTTTCGTGTTGGTCACGCGTGATGATGACCGACGCTGCCGACGAGCCGAACCACGACGCCATCAGGTCGATGGACGCACGGCCGGGCAAGCGGAACAAAAAGCGCACCGCTTTGCGGATGAGCACGCCGAAAAATTCCATTAGGCCGAACTTGGTGAGGATGGGAATCGCGGGCACGAGGATGATGAACACGACCATGAGGCTTGCGGTGAGCCCCATCATTTCGTCGCCGGTGAAGGCGTTGATGACGAAGTCTGGTCCCCAGCCGAGGAAGATCATCCACACCACGGCAAAACCGATGAGCTTGCTGATGAAGTAGATGGGCGAGGAGCGAAAGATCTCGCGCAGTTTGTCGTTGTTCATGATGAACTTGGGCTTGAAGAGATAGGTCACCAGTGTGCCCACGAACGACAAGGTGATGACGATGAGCGCCAGCAGATGATGGATGGCAAAGTCGGTGTCGCTGCCGTAGGTGGTGAGAACGCCACCGCCGAGCAGGCCGCGCAGCCAGTCGATGGCAAAGCCCAGCGGAATATTGAAGGCGCCTTCGCCGTCTGGGATGGGGGCGAGGAACAGGAACATGCCCAGCAGGGAAAACAGAATGAACTTGACTAAGCCACGTTTGCTTAGCGTGGTGTCGCTTGGTTGACTCATGGTGATACCCACTTTCATCAAGATGTTAAGAAAATTTTAACATATCCTGACGGAAAATGCAAGGGGTTTTGAGAAAAAAGCGGACGAAATTCTTCGTCCGCGTAATTTATATTGCCGTGACCACCACCGCGCCGTTTTCCGCACGGCAAACATAGCTCCCACCCGGCGCAATCGCGCCCTCCAGCAGGCGCTCACTGAGCGTATCCTCCACCTGGTGCACGATGGCACGGCGCAGCGGCCGCGCGCCATACACCGGGTCGAAGCCCGCGTCGGCCATCAAGTCGGTGACGGACTCATCAAAGGTGAGCTGGATGTCTTGCTCGGCGAGGCGCTGCTGCACCTGCGCGAGCATGCGTCCGGCGATTTCGCGAATCTGCGGCTTGTCGAGCTGGTGGAAGACGATGATGTCATCCACGCGGTTGAGGAACTCGGGGCGCAGGGCACGCTTGAGCTCGCCCATCACGGCGTCTTTGATTTTTTGCTGTGTGATGGCTGCGTTGCCGTCGTCGCCAAAGCCGATGCCGCCGCCCTGCTTGGTGATCTTGCTCGCACCCAAGTTGCTGGTCATGATCACCACCGTGTTGCGGAAGTCCACCACGTGACCTTGCGCGTCGGTGAGGCGACCATCTTCAAGGATTTGCAGCAGGATGTGGAAGACTTCGGGGTGAGCTTTCTCGATTTCGTCAAACAGCACAACGCAGTAAGGCTTGCGGCGCACTTGCTCGCTGAGCTGCCCGCCTTCGTCATAGCCCACATAACCCGGCGGCGAGCCCACAAGGCGCGACACCGTGTGCTTTTCCATATACTCGCTCATGTCCAGGCGCACCATGGCGCTTTCGTCGCCGAACATCGCAGCGGCGAGCGCCTTGCACAGCTCCGTCTTGCCCACGCCGGTTGGACCGAGGAAGAGGAAACTCCCCGTGGGGCGCTTGGGGTCTTTCAAGCCCGCACGCCCCCTGCGAATCGCGCGACTGATTGCCGTGACGGCTTCGTCTTGACCAACCACGCGGCGGTGGAGCTCGTCTTCCAGGGCGAGCAAGCGGCAGCTTTCTTCCTGCGTGAGCTGCATGGCGGGGATTCCCGTCCACTGCGCCACAATGCAGGCGATTTCCTCGGCAGTAACTTCGCCTTTGGTTTGCGCGCTTTTCTCCTGCCAGTCTTGCTTGCGCTGTTCGAGCTCTTGCAGCAGCTTGCGCTCTTCGTCACGCAGTTGCGCGGCCTGCTCAAACTCCTGCGACAGCGCGGCATCGTTCTTTTTCTGCTCAAGCTCGCGCAGCTGGTTCTCCAGTTCCTTCACGTCGTCGGGCGAGGTGAAAGCACGCAGCCGCACGCGGGAGGCGGCTTCATCCACGAGGTCGATGGCTTTGTCGGGCAAGAAGCGGTCGCCGATGTAGCGCGCGCTAAGCTTGACACTAGCGGCCATGGCTTCGTCGGTGATGCGCAGCTTGTGGTGCGCTTCATACTTATCCCGCAGTCCCTGCAGAATTTCGAGGGTCTCGGCTTCGGTGGGCTCGTCAACCGTCACCGGTTGAAAGCGGCGAGCAAGCGCTGCGTCTTTTTCGATGTGCTTGCGGTATTCATCCAGCGTGGTTGCGCCGATGACCTGCAGCTCCCCGCGCGCAAGCGACGGCTTGAGGATGTTCGCGGCATCGGTTGCACCCTCGGCAGCGCCTGCACCGATGATGGTGTGCAGCTCGTCGATGAACAGGATGACGTTCTTCGCGCGGCGCACTTCATCCAGCGCGGTTTTGATGCGCTCTTCAAAGTCGCCGCGATATTTCGTGCCCGCAACCATGCCGGTGAGGTCAACGTTGAACACACGCTTGCCGCGCAGCAGTTCAGGCACTTCGCCGGCGGCAATCTTCAGCGCAAGACCTTCCGCCACGGCGGTTTTGCCCACGCCCGGCTCGCCGATGAGCACGGGGTTGTTCTTGCTGCGGCGGCACAGGATCTGCATCACGCGCGCGATTTCGGGGTCGCGGCCAATCACGGGGTCGATGTTGTGCTCTTGCGCCATGCGGGTGAGGTCGCGCCCGAATTGGTCGAGGGTGGGGGTGGCGCTTTCGCTGTTGGCTTTGCCGCCTGCGCTGCTCTCGCCCTTGGGCTTTTTGATGGCACGATGCACGTCGCTCACCAGGTCTTGCGCCAGCACGTTTTGGCGGGCGAGCAGCGTCACCGCCGCGCCGTCACGCAGTTGCAGCAAAGCGAGCAGCAGGTGCTCGGTGCCCACTTGGCTGCCTGCCGAGCGGGCGAGCGCAAGCGCCTCCTGTTGGATGTGCTTGGTGCGGGGCGTGAAGTCCGCGGGAGACAGCACAGTGGGTGTGCCCACGGCAGTTGAGCCGCGCAGGGCATCCTCCACTTGCGATTCGCTGACTTTGCGTCCAGCCAGCACAGCATGGGCAACGCCGTCGCCTTGGCGCAGCAGACCGAGCAAAATGTGCTCGCTGCCAATGAAGGTGTGGCCGAGCTTTTCAGCGGCTTCGATGCTAAGGTTCATGGCTTGGTTGGCTTTTTCAGTGTAGCCGTTAAAACGATAGGTGGACATGGTAGTTTCTCCTTTCTGGGGCTGTGGGGGCGAACTGCGTTCGCCCGAAAACTTTTCTTAGTAATATGCGCCTTTAGACAATGGTATTGATGTGTTTTTTGCTTCGGGCGGCGCGCCCGCCGCCCCTACAGGTTGCGGCTCGCCGAGAACTTGGTAGAAATTTTGATGA
>WQRM01000030.1 GCA_009786735.1 Oscillospiraceae bacterium
AGCTTCCAACAAATTGGCAAGCGCTTCACCTTTGGCGGCGAAATCCCCAAAGAGCAACGTGTGTATTACATCAACACGCGCGAGCTGCCCGGCAACAAATACGGCACGGTTAACCCCGTACCGTTTCGTGTGGTGGACCAAAACATCGGTCTGGACATCGACATTTCCATCCGCACCAACGGCGAGTTCAGCTATCGCATCGTTGACCCCATCGTGTTCTACACCAATGTGGCGGGCAACGTAACCACGCAATACAACCGCAGCGAAATCGACAGCATGCTGCGCACCGAGCTGCTCACCGCGCTGCAGCCTGCGTTCGCGCGCATTTCGGCCATGGGTATCCGCTACAGCGCGCTGCCTGGGCACACCACCGAAATCACCGAAGCGCTCAACGAAGTGCTCAGCGACCGCTGGACGCAAAAACGCGGCTTTGCCGTGGTTTCGTTTGGCATGAACTCCGTTTCCGCACCGCCGGAAGACGAAGAGATGATCAAACAGCTGCAGCGCAAAGCTGTGATGCGCGACCCCGGCATGGCGGCCGCAGCGCTCACCATGGCGCAAGCCGATGCCATGCGCGGCGCTGCCGAAAACCAAGGCGGCGCAATGATGGGCTTCATGGGTCTTGGCATGGCGCAACAAGCTGGCGGCGTGAATCCCCAGCAGCTGTTCCAAATGCAGCAGCAACAGCAAGCCGCACAAGCTCCCGTGGCACCGCCGCCCGCACCGGCAGCTCCCGCCGCCATGCGTGATGACGGCTGGGCATGCACCTGCGGCGTGACGAGCTATGGTCGCTTCTGCCACGAATGCGGCAGCGGTCGCCCCGCAGCAGCACCCGCGCAAACCTGCGCACAAGACGGCAACGGCTGGGCATGCGCTTGTGGCGAAAACAACCAAGGCAGATTCTGCCACGAATGCGGCAACGCACGTCCCGCGCCGGCGCAGTGCAGCGGCTGCAACTGGCAACCCGCCGACGGCGCAGCACCACGCTTCTGCCCAGAATGTGGGCAGGCATTTGGGGGCTAGATGAGACGTTGTGTTACTTTTTTTGCAAAAAAAGTAACCAAAAAAACCTAGCCGCTTCGCGGTGGACTATTTATGGGGCATGGATAGAACACAGCGAAGCGAATTAGCCCCACCGCAGGTGGTTTTTTCAAAAAAGTAGCATCGCGTCAAAGAGGAATTTCGCGCGCCCGTGCGACAAAGTGGAAAAGGGAGGTATGGTATGAAGAAAAAAGTGCTTGGGCTGTTCATTGCCCTCATCATGCTCGCGGCAATGGGCTACGCCTATTCGGCAGTGGCTTTGCTGGATGCTGACGATCCGCCGCCATATGACGACTGGACGCATGCGTTTGTGTATAACACCACCGTGTTTGACCCGGTTAATTATACCACAATTCCAACCACCACCACCGAGTGGACGGGTACTGACGCATACGGCAATCCTGTGCCGCAAACTACGGCGCTGCCGCGTTTCACCAATCGTCCGCCGCGCACGCAACCCAACCACATTCCTTGGCGTCCGTTTGAGCATTTTTTCCACTATGATGGCGGCGAAGTGCTCAGCCGCGACTGGGTGTGCTACGAATGCGCGGGCTTGGATTATTGTGTGCACTGGCTGTATTACCGAGGCGTGATCGCCAGCCTTGATGAGCTGGATAACCAAGAGCATGAAGGCTATGTTGAAGCCGGTCCGGCGTGGGAATTTCGTTACTACACCGTGGTGCGCGACTCAACGCCGTTTGCGCTGAACTGGTTTTCGATTCTGCTTGCCGTGATTGTGTTGCTGGCAGCCATTGCAGCTGTGCTATGGATGGTATTGCGCACAAGACGCGAAGCCGCCACCGCTGCGGTGATGCCGGGGCAAAGCAACAACTTTGTGCAAGACGACAATGCGCCGCCGCAGGAAGAATCTGCGCCGCAAGACGCACCTGCCGCAGAAGATGCCTCCGCACAAGATGTGGACACCGACTTGCCGGACGAAGACATGACCTTTAGCGAAGACTAAACACAATGGGCGACCGTGATGGTCGCCCGTTTTTTATACTGTTCGCGCATGATAATACACTTCGCCCGGTTGCAATGTGATGCCGCGCTGGGCGAATAGCTCGCTGACGGTCACCATTTGCCAGCCGCCTTCGTGCAGCTTTTCGATGAGCCGCAGAGCCGCTTGCTGGGTGAAGTCAAAAATGTCGTGCATGAGGATGATGTCGCCGTCTTGGAGGTTCTCAAGGACATCGTTCACCAGTTTGTCTACCTCGCGGGCGCACTGCGATGCGTCGCGCCTGGGGCAAAGTTGGTCGCAAAACTGCCAGTCGTGGGTGTCCACGCTCCAGTGGATGATGGGCACATCAGCCTGATTGCGCAGCTGCTGGTTGATTGCCCCAAAGGGCGGGCGCAGCAACGTTGGCGCATGACCGCTGTGCTGCTCAATGGCTTGGGTGGTGCGGGCGATGTCTTGCGCAAGCGCGGCAGAGCCAAGCCCCGTGAGCCGTGCGTGCCCCCATGAATGCCCGCCAATCTCGTGGCCGCGCCGCACCATGCGCCGCAGGATTTTGGGATAATCTGCGCAACGGTTGCCCAGCACGAAAAATGTGCCGCGACCGTCAACATCTTCCAGCGCTGCCATGATTTGCGTGGTCACCTTGCTGGGGCCGTCGTCAAAGGTGAGGGCAACGCTGCCCTGCGCCGCCGCGGGTGTGGCAAACACGAGCAGCAGCACGAGGATAAGAGCGAGTTTTTTCATGTTGCGCCCCCTTTCTTGCCTTAGTATGGCGGCTGGGGCTTGACGAACACGTGGGAATGTGTTACAATGGGGCTGGAAAAATATTGATGGAAAGGTGATTGCAATCTTTGTGGCGCTGTGGAAGTGATGATCGTGCGCAATGGCTGCGACACTAAATGTCAATTTGCACAAAATATCGCCCCCCCCCGATATGTTTGGTTGATTTGCGCATTGACAATACGCGCGAAATATGCTATAATGCTGTTGGAACTAATATACAGGAGGTTTGGTCGAATGAAAAAATTATTGTCTGTTTTGCTGGCGCTAGCCCTCGTGGCAAGCCTGGGCGTGGTGAGCGCCGTGCCTGCGCAAGCCAACGCCGATTGCCTGTGCGACACTTGGCATCTGCCCGGCGGCTGCCCAAACCCGCAGTCGCCAAACCACTCAACCTGGTTGCGCCGGTGGCTGTTTGATTTGCTGTGCAACTGGCTGGGGAGGGGATTTTGCCCCACAGAGCTGCCCACCCAACCGCCTCCACCGCCACCGTGTGATGGCACGCTTGCACCATGCAACGAACTGCCCGCATTGCTAGATGGCGCTTGGGCGTTGCCCCTCGCCGCTGGTTCGGCGCGCATCACCAGCCAAGCACAACTGATTGCCGCGCTAACAAGCGGGCTTCCTCCCATGCTGTTGCCGATGATTATGGAGATGGTGAATGAAAACTTCCCCGAGCAATGGTTTGACACAAACTTCATTGCTGTGCAGCCGTTCACTTTCCCGAATCCGGGCGCATTTGCGGCAGCGGTGCAAGCAACATACAGCTGCGTTTGCCGCGCACAATTGCATGTGCACGTTAATGTCGAAGTCGTGAACACAGGCGGCATCATACTGCCGGTCGTTGGCGGTTCAGTTGGCGTGGCGCTTTGCCGCACGTTGTATGGCAGCGAGCTTGCGATTTCAGCGCAGATGGCATAACCACAAACAAAACACAGCACCCGCACCTTGATGATGGTGCGGGTGTGCTTTTTTTGAAAACTACCCCACAGAGGGGAACGAGGTTTGTTTTTTCAACTAACTATAAGCATTCGCCGCGAAGCGCCTGCTCCCCGCAGGGGCGGCTAGGTTTTTTTTGGTTACTTTTTTTGCAAAAAAAGTAACACGCGTCTTATCTCAAGAACCCGATGTGCAGCGGCTCGAGCAGGGCAGTGAGGTAGTGCAGCGAGTCGGCCATGAGCTTGCCCACCATTTCGTTGGGCACCATGGTGGCAACCATCGGCGCAACGTAGCCCGACGTGTGGGTGAGGCTGGGTGAGCTGCGCGGCAACATGCGCACACGCTTGCCGTTGGCGCTGAACACAAACACCATGCGGCGTTCGCTCACGGAATTTAGCGGGCGAATGCGCACATGCAGCTTGTTCGCGCCTTCCCATGCCGCCGAGCAGCTGACGATGAATTCGATGCCGCCGAGGGTGATTTTGCAGTTGCGGGCTTTTCCGTCCATGCCACACAGCACGGTGTTGCGCTCGCTGCCTTCGCTCCAGCTGAACTTCACGGCATCTTGTTCAAAGCGAAACTTCACTTTGTCAATGCCGCCAGCTTTATCGGCACTCATGAAGAACACCGCAAAGGGCATCACGCTTAGCGGGAAACCCGCCACTTTGACCGTCTGCTGCATGAGCGCGGGGAAGAAAATCGTGCGACCGTCGAGTTTTTCCTCTAGGCTCGGGCAGCGCGCGCTGTAGTGCAGGGGAGGATAGGCACGCAGCTGCGGGATGGGCACGGGCTGGGTGTCGGTTTGGGTGAAGAGGTCGAGCAGGAGGTCGAACATTGCATCACGGATTTTGTGGCTGTAGATTTCGCCGCCGGTGGTGACGATGCAGGCATCGTACTCGGGGAAAATCAGCGCAAACTGCGAAAACATGCCGTCCATGCGGTAGCAGCCGGGTATCGTGCTGTGCCACACGCAGTAGCCGTAGCCATTGATGTCGTGCGGGGCATCACCGGCTGGCGTGGGCATTTGCACGGCGCTGAGCTGTTTGACCCACTCGGCGGGGATGATCTGGCGGTTGGCGAACACGCCCTGTTGCGCATAGCACATGGCGATTTTCGCAAAACTTTCGGTGGTGAGATACAACCCCCAGCCACCGGCCTCGGCACCGCAGCCATCGTTTTCCCAAAAGGGGCGGGGGATGCCCAGCGGCGCGAACAGCCGCGGCGTGAGATAATCCACCATGCACTGGCCGCTCACGCGCTGCACGAGCACGCTTAGGATATAGGTGTTTTCGTTGCTGTATTGAAACTCCTCGCCCGGCGCGGCTTTCCATTTATACTCGGCGAAATCACGCAGCCATTGCTTGCGAGTTTTGTCTGCCAAAATGTTGACCTCTTTGCCGCTGCTCATGTTGAGCAGGTGGTGCACGGTGAGTTTGTTGAGCATGGCTTGGTCAGCCTCGTGCTCACGCAGCTCGGGCAAATGGTCCGCCACGCAGTCGGTGACCTTAAGCAGACCTTCGTCCACGCAAAAGCCCACCGCCGTGGCCGTCACACTTTTGCTCACCGAGAACATCACGTGCGGAATCCAAGGCTGATAGGGTGCGCGAAATTGTTCATAGGCGACTTTGCCGCCACGCAGCACCATGATGGAGTGCATCTCGAGTTTTTCGTTGATGATGCGCTGCATCATCTTCGCCAGCACCGCCGACGACACACCGGCTTCTTGCAGGCTTTGCGCCCGGGGGAGTTTTAGTTCTTGCATAGCACACCTCGAAAAAAATATTTTAGATTTTCGCGAAAAAACGTTTGACAAACGTATGAACATATGCTATAATGGAAGTGACAGAAAATTTTGATTGGAGGATTTTAGTATGAACCATCGCCCAAAACTCAACAAAACCCAGGAAAAAATCTACGACTTTCTGGTTGAACGCATGCAAACCGGCGTGCCGCCCTCGGTGCGCGAAATCGGCGAGCGCGTGGGTCTGAAGTCCACGTCGTCCGTGCAGGTGAGCCTGGATTCCCTCGAAGACAAAGGCTACATCATGCGTGATCCAATGGCCAAGCGCTCCATCCGCATTGTGGGGCTGGGTAACCAAGCCATTCAACAAGTGCCGCTGCTGGGCACCGTCACGGCCGGCGCGCCCATCTTGGCCGTGGAGCAAATTGAGAGCTATCTGCCCTACACCGGTCCGGTTTCGCGCGACAAAACGCTGTTTGCGCTGCGCGTGCGCGGTGAAAGCATGATCAATGCTGGGATTTTGGACGGCGACATCATCTTTGTGGAAAAAACGCCCGTGGCCTCAAACGGCGAAATCGTGGTGGCGATGATCGAAGACGAAGCCACCGTGAAAACCTTCTACAAAGAGAACGGCCAGTTCCGCCTGCAGCCCGAAAACGACTACATGGAGCCAATCATCGTCAAAGAAGTCGTCATTTTGGGCAAAGTGGTGTCGCTGCTGCGTTACTATTGATGCACTCGGCGTAGTGCCGCCCTTTGTGCTCGAAATCTTTGTACACATTATAACTTGCCGCAGCCGGGGAGAGCAAACAGGTTTTGCCCGGCTGCGTGTGGGCGAACGCTGCCTGCACGGCTTCGTCCATCGTATCAACGCACACAATATTCCGGTTGCTATCCACTAGCCGCTTGGCAATTGCGTGCCCTGTGTCCGGCATGCAGATGATGTTGCGCACCGTTCGTTGCGCCAGTTCGCGCGCAAAATCGCCGTAGTCCAAGCCGCGATCGAGCCCGCCGATGATGAGCGTGTCCACGTCCTGCAGGGCATCAATCGCAAACAACACCGCCCGTGGGATGGTGGAGATGCAGTCGTCCACCCAAGTGATGCCACCGACTTCGCTCACTGGGCACATGCGATGAGGGATGCCGCGAAACTCCGCAACGGCACGGCGAATGCCCGCTTGCGTGGCGTCAACCGCGAGCGCCGCCGTAGCCGCAAAATAGATATCTTGCCGGTTGTGATCGCCGCGCAGGCGTGGGTTGGTGTTGTCCAGCGAGCGCAAAAATGGGCCGCTTTCGTCCAAGCCGATGTACACTCGCTGCGCCGGGCATGGGCTGAGATCCGCCCACTCGTGCAAGGGTTGGTCCGCATTCAAAATGAATAAATCGCCGGGCGCTTGGTGATTGCAAATCTGCGCCTTAGCGGCAGCATAGCCCACAAAACCGCCGGTATAATGGTCAAGATGCTCCTCATACAAGTTCGTCCATACCGCCACCTGTGGCGACGCGCGCGTGAACTCCAGCTGGTGGCTGGAGAGCTCGATGACCGCAATGTGACCGTCGATTTCCTCAAAGCAATCCAGCACCGGCACGCCCACATTGCCAATGAGCTTCGCCGGCACGCCGCTGGCGCACAACATGTCATAAATCAACACCGAGGTCGTCGTTTTGCCTTTGGTGCCGGTTACGCCGACCTTTTTGCACTGCGCAAAACGCAAAAACAGATCAGTTTGGCAGGTGATGTGCAATTGTTGCGGGATGTCGATATCCTTGAGCGACACCCCCGGCGACTTAATGAGCAAATCGCAGCGGTGCAGCACGTCAAGGTGATTCTCGCCACACAATAACGTGACGTGCGCGTCGTCAACTTCCACAGGGTTCTGGTCGGCGATGATGAGTGGTCGATTGGGAAAATGGCGACGCAAAAAACGATAAGTAGACTGCCCTTCGCGGCCAAAACCCAGCAGTCCAATGCGACCTGTGCCCAAAAATTCAAGCAGTTGTGCTAACATAATCGTGCATCCTTTCGGTGATTGATCGAAAAGCCGGGGGGAGGTTGTGCTCGGCATTCCATTCGCACAGCAGACTTTTCGTCGCTGAAGTGTCGCCGCTTAGCGCGCGAACTGCAGCTTTTGCCTCCGCAACTGTGCCCACGCATTCAAAGGGTTTTTCGGCAGTTTGCCCAAGCAACCCCTGCAATTCACCCGACAATTCTTGCAATTCCAATAAATTTTCGCCAAATATTTTGTCTGTCTGCGCACTTGACAGGAAGGGGGCTAGCATTAAATAAACAAACAAACACTTCGCGCAGCGTGCACACCACACATTTTGCTTGCTACCAACATTACAACTTTTGAATGTTTCGTGGTAGCGCGTTAACGCGGAGAATTGTTTGGCGATTTGCAGTTCATTAAAGGGGCGCAGCAAGCTAAAGTACTGAATTGGCAATGCAAAGCGCCGCCGGATATACGCATTCATGTCGCATTCAAACGCGTAAGACTTCGAGTATTGATGGTTCACGTCGGTGCCGAGCACGCTGGGCTCATTGGCGCTGGCCTCGTTGGACAGCACAAGCTCATCCGCGCCGATGAGATACGCGCAAAACAGCCCCAAAAATGCCACGATCGCTGAAAACGGCGTGTGCCCATTGAGATAGCCCTGCGCATTAACGCGCAAAAGCATCGGGTCGATTTGCCGGTGTGTGCGTAGCATTTGTTCGGGCGAGTAGCCCGCCGCTGCGAACGTTTCGGTTCGCGCAGGCTGATCGTTGACGGTGAAGCCCATCAATTTCCGCTTCATCTCGCTAAGCAAATGAAGCGAAACGCACGAGTCTTTGCCGCCACCGATGGGGACTAAGCTGAGTTCCGCGCTGTGAAAATCGCTTGCGGCGCGCGGTAGCACGGGCGCTTCGCAGCGCACGCGTGCAAACTCGTCAAAATTTGTGGTGATTTCGTTGCGGTAGAAAAATTCGCCCAAACCGTGATACCACAAACGCTTCCACCAGTCGATTTCGTCGCGGTTTAAATGCCCGCAGTGGATGACAATTTCGGGGGGGCAAGCACATTTCCAGTACGAAATCAACTCCACCAGCCCCAGCGAAAACACCAAATCTTGCGCAAGCGGGGAGTCCAGCGCGTTGCACGCGGTGAGGTTGCGGGTGTCGATGGTCGTGGTGGGGCAAAACTCGCCCAGGCCATCAATCGAAAAGTGAAAACGCAGCAAAATTTGCTCGTCTTGCGGCTCGATTGCATAGCTGTGGTAGTGAAAAACAGGATGCTGCAGACGCAGCGCGTTAAAGCGTGACATCAATATTACACTTTCTTTTAGGCTTGCGGAACATCATCATCACGACCAACCGGACGCTTTGGAATGATCGCCGTGAGCAAAATATAGCCCAAAACGCCGGGGAATCCCGCCGAAAAAATCGACAGCAGCGTATAAACCACACGCACCAGCGTGGGGTCTATGTTGAAATATTCGCCGATGCCGCCGCACACGCCGGTCACATGGCGATTGGTGGTTGAACGGTAGAATTTTTTCATGTGCTCTCCTTTTGCAGCTTGGCAGCCGCGAGTGTATTTTTCATCAAAATGGCGATGGTCATCGGGCCCACGCCGCCAGGCACGGGCGTAATCCAGCTGCACTTGGGTGCGACGGCGTCAAAATCCACATCGCCACGCACTTTGCGCCCCTCAAGGCGGTTGATGCCCACGTCCACCACAACTGCGCCGTCTTTCACCATGTCAGCGGTCACGAAATGCAGGCGACCAACGGCGGCAACCAGCACGTCGGCTTGGCGAGTGATGCTGGGCAGGTTTTTGGTGCGACTATGGCAAATCGTCACGGTAGCGTTGCGCTGCAGCGCCAGCATCGCCATGGGCTTGCCCACGATGTTGCTGCGCCCGATGACCACCACGTGCTTGCCGGCAAGGTCGATGCCCGCATCGTCGAGCAATTCGAGCACACCGCCGGGGGTGCAGGGCAGCAGGTCGGGCTCGCCGAGCATGAGTTTGCCCACATTTTCCGGGTGAAAGACATCCACATCTTTGGCAGGGGAGATGGCGCGGCACAGCGCCTGCTCATCGTAGTCAAAGCCGCGCGGCAGCGGCATTTGGCACAGAATGCCATGCACGTTTTCGTCGGCGTTGAGTTGGTTAATCAACGCCAGCAGCGCAGATTGCCCCGCGTTTTCGGGCAGCAGATGCTCCCGCGACACTATGCCCACGCGCGCGCAGGCACGCTTTTTGTTGCCCACATACACCTGCGAGGCGGGGTCTTCGCCCACCAAAATCACCGCGAGGATGGGCGGCTGCGGCATGCCCGAAATTTCAGCAGCAAGGCGATCCAGCAGCTTGCCGCTCACCAGTTTTCCGTCAAGCAATTGGCTCATCGGTTGGTTCCTCCACGTCATTTTCTTCTGCGACTTCTTCAACAGGTTCTTCTTGCGCAGCATCTTCGGTCACGATTTCTTCTTCCTCAACGGGTGCGCCGGGGAAGAAATCGATGCCTTCAATGGGCTGCGGGTTCTTCTTGAACTTCAGCGTAAAGTAGATGAACGCCGCCGCGCAACCCAGTACAATCAAGCCCGAAAGCAGCTGCGACACACGCACATTGCTGCCGCCGATGAACAGCGGGTCAAGGCGCAAACCTTCGATGAAAAAGCGTCCCGCGCCATACCACATGCCGTAGAGCAAGATGAGTTGACCGCTGAAACTGCGCCATTTGCGGCAAAACAGATACAGCAGACCAAAGCCCAGCAGCACCCACAGCGATTCATACAGGAACGTCGGGTGCACATACGCGCGGTCAATCACCGTGCCCGCCACAGCCTCAATGCCGTGCTGCGCAAACATGCCTTGGTTCACCGCGATGTAGTTTGCGGTGGCTTGGCTCCACATGCCCCAGGGCAGGTTGGTGTTGCCGCCAAACGCCTCCTGGTTGGTGAAGTTGCCCCAGCGACCAATGCCTTGCCCGATGAGAAAACTCATCGCCGCCAAGTCCATGAGGTTGAGGAAGTTGAGCTTGTTGATGCGCGTGACGATAAACGCGCCCAACAAGCCGCCGATGATCCCGCCATAAATCGCCAGCCCGCCTTCCCAAATGCGGAAGATGTCGGCGAAGCTGTTCATCGCGCCGAGGTTGAATAGCACGTAGTAAAGCCGCGCGCCAACCACGCCGCCCACCGTGCCGCCAATGAGCACATCGACCATTTTGTCGAGGTTCATTTTCCATTTATACGCCATGCGGCCACCAAACAGCACCGCCAGCAAAAATCCAAATGCAATCAGCACACCATACCACTGAATGGTGAAACCGCCAATCTGCAACGCCGTGCTGTTGACGGTGATGGGGTTGCTAAACATGCGAAAATATACTTCCATGGGGACTCCTTTCTTGTTCTTTTTTTGCAAAAAAGAACCAAAACCACCTGCGGTGGGGCTTCGTCGCTTCGCTGTGGTCTATCAGACCCCCAGCTCAGTCAATCTAGGTTTTTTTGGGCACCTTTTTTTGCAAAAAAAGGTGCGAAAACTTCGCGTTAAATGGGTTCTACGATAGACAACGCGTGGTAACCTTCGCGGAACATCTGCGGCACTTGCGCTTGCACATCTTCAAGGGTCATGTCGCGCAGGGCGCGGGCGCGGGCGAACAGGTCGCAGCCGGCGAAGTAGCTCTCCGTCATGCGGTCGGCAATGGTTTCGATGTCGTTGCACTCCATCACCAACCTGCCGTAGGCACGTTTGCGGGCGCGCTCGAAGTCGGTCTCGCTGATTTGCGCGGCGAGCATGGCTTGAACGATGCGCTCGGCGGTTTGCTCTGGCTTGTGGCTTTCGCCGCTGAAAAGCGCCACGGCGTAGTCGTCGCCATGCAGGATTTCGCTGCCGAAGTTTGCGTTGATGAGACCGTCGTTGAGCAGTTGTTCGTATAGCGGCGAGGTTTCGCTGGCGAGAATATCAAGCGCGAGCTTTTGCGCGGCGGACTCATGCGCGGTGAGGGTAGCCGCTTCGCGCACTTGCTTGAAGCCCAGCGTGAACAGCGGCACAGTCACCGCCATTTGGTAGCGCGCGACCAGCACGGCGGGCGGTGCGGGGTCGCTGATGCGCGGGCGCACGGCAGGCGAGCCCTCGCAGGGTTTGAGCTGCTCGTCGCACACTGCCTCAACTTCCTCAAGCGTCACATTGCCCGCCACGGTGATGACCATGTTGTGCAGGTTGTAGAAATGGCGGTAGCAATCGTGCAGCAGCTCGGCGGTGATGTTGGCGATGGAGGCCTCGGTGCCCGCGACCTCAATGCGCACGGGATGGTTGGGATAAAGCAGCTTGAGCAGCCCAAAAAACAAGTTGCGAGAAGGGTAGTCGTTGAGCATGCGGATTTCTTGGCCGATGATGCCTTGCTCTTTTTGCACAGTGGCCTCGGTGAAGTAGGGCGACTGCACGAAGTCCAGCAGGATCTCGAAGTTTTTGCGAAACTCCGTGGCGCAGCTGAACAGATAGCAGGTTTGGTCAAAGCTGGTGTAGGCGTTGGGGCTGGCACCGGTTTGCTTAAACCGCGTGAAGGCATCTTCGCCGCCTTCGTCCTCAAACAGCTTGTGCTCAAGGAAGTGCGCCGTGCCTTCGGGCAGCTCGGTAACGCTGTTGCCGCACACAATGGCGGTGTCAATCGCGCCATATTTTGTGGAAAACATGGCGTATGCGCTGGTGTAGCCGGGCTTGGGGCAAACTTGCACCTCGGGTCCGGCGGGGTGCTTGGCGCGGTAGTAGGTTTCGCCAAGGTGTGTATCCGTAATCGTTTCCCAGTTGAGCATAATTTCCTCCGCAAATTCTTTTTGCAATCGCTCCGCGATGACCACCCCGCCGTTGCGACGGCACCCCTCCACGGAGGGGAATAGGGCTTGTTTCTTCAACTTACATAAACAGTCCACCGCGAAGCGGCTAGGTTTTTTTTGGTTCTTTTTTTGCAAAAA
>WQRM01000031.1 GCA_009786735.1 Oscillospiraceae bacterium
CTGCGGCAAGCACGTGATCCAGCCCGCCGTAGCCGATGTCATACGCCCAGCCGTCGCCGCCGAACGCCCACACGGACTTCTTGGCGAGGTAGTTCTTGCTGCCCAAGATCTCGCGCGCCAAGTCGCAGTCGCAACCTTGCAGCGCGGCAACATAAGCTTTCGTTGCCTCGGCGTTCGCCATGCCGTCGTGGAAAGTATCCAGCCAGGCTTGACCGGTGGCTTTCACGTCGTCGGTGCAGGCGGTGCGGAGCAGCTGCTCGGTTTTGCTCACGAGGCGATTGCGCAGGGCCTTTTGACCCAACAGCATGCCATAGCTGAACTCGGCGTTGTCTTCAAACAGCGAATTGCACCACGACGGACCTTTGCCCTCTTTGTTGACGGTGTAGGGCGTGGCCGGTGTTGAGCCGCCCCAAATGGACGAACAGCCCGTTGCATTGCCGATATACATTCTGTCGCCAAACAGCTGGGTGGCGAGCTTTGCATAGGGTGTTTGTCCGCAGCCTGCGCACGCGCCGGAGAACTCCAGCAGCGGCTGCTTGAACTGCGAACCCTTCACCGTGGTGGGCTTGAATTTATCAAGCACCTGCGGTTTTTCGGGCAGGTCATAGCAGTAAGCGAACACATCCTGTTGCGGCAGTTGTGACTTAAGGGGTTGCATCACCAGCGCCTTGTTGCCCTGCTTGCCGGGGCAGGTGTTCACGCACACCGAGCAGCCATAGCAGTCCAGCGGCGAGCAGGCGATGGTGTAGCGGTAACCGGGCAGCGCATTGGCGTTGGTGCTGGTCAGCCCTTCGGGTGCGGCGGCAACTTCGTCGTCCGTGAGCACATGAGGACGCAGCACCGCATGCGGGCAAACATAAGAACACAGGTTGCACTGGATGCAATTCTCGGGCAGCCACTGCGGCACATTCACCGCCACGCCGCGCTTTTCGTAGGCCGCCGAGCCCTGCGGGAACGTGCCGTCGGCATGCTTGGTGAAGGTGGAAACCGGCAGCTCGCCACCAAGCTGCGCGTTGATGGGGATGAGAATATCGTTGGCGAAATCTTCAAGCTCGCGGCGTTTGCCTGCGGGGTTTGCTTTGGGCAGGGTGAAGTCCTCGCCAGCGGTTGCCCATGCGGCGGGCACGTCCACTTGCTGAATAGCCATGGCACCACGCTCCACGGCGAGGCAGTTCATCTGCACGATGCTGTCGCCTTTGCTGGCGAACTGCTTCTCAATTTCGGCTTTCATATAGGCAATGGCATCCGCTTGCGGGATGATATTCGCCAGCCGGAAGAATGCCGATTGCAGCACGGTGCTCACGTGGTTGCCCAGCCCCACCTCTTTGGCGATGCTGATGGCATCAATGGTGTAAAACTTGATGTTGTTCTTCGCGATGTGCGACTTGATTTTGTTGGGCAGGTGTGTTTCCAACTCTGCGGCAGTCCATGCGCAGTTGAGCAAAAACGTGCCGCCGGGCAACACGTCCTGCACCATGTCGTACTTGGTGACGTAGGACGGGTTGTGGCAGGCCACAAAGTCCGCCTTGGAGATGAAGTAGGTGGATTTGATGGGCGTTTGCCCAAAGCGCAGGTGCGAGATCGTCACGCCGCCCGCTTTTTTCGAGTCATAGGCAAAGTAGGCCTGCACATGCATGCCGGTGTTTTCGCCGATAATCTTCGTGGAGTTTTCGTTGGCGCTCACCGTGCCGTCGCCACCGATGCCCCAAAACTTGCAGCTGGTGGTGCCCGGTGGCACGGTGTTGGGGTTCTCCAGCATGGGCAGCGACAAATGCGTCACGTCGTCCTCGATGCCCACGGTGAAGCGCGGCTTTTCGCGGTTGCGGAAAATCGCAATCACGCACGCGGGGTTGAAGTCTTTCGATGCCAAGCCATAACGCCCGGCAAGCACCGGCACGTCGGCGAACTTGCCGGTTTGCTTGAGTGCCGCCACCACTTCAAGATACAGCGGCTCGCCTTGGCTGCCGGGGTCTTTGGTGCGGTCAAGCACGGTGATTTGCTTCGCCGTGGCGGGGATGGCATCCACGAAAGCCTGCGCCGCAAATGGGCGATATAGCCGCACCTTCACCAGCCCGACTTTCTCGCCCTGCGCGAGCAGATGGTCGATGGTTTCCTCAATCGTGTCGCACGAAGAACCCATGGCGACGATGACCCGCTCGGCATCCGGTGCGCCGTAGTAGTTGAACAGTTTGTAGTCTGTGCCGATTTTGGCGTTCACGCGGTCCATTTCGCCCTGCACAATGGCGGGGATTGCGTCGTAGTAGACGTTGGCGGCCTCACGCGCTTGGAAGAAGATGTCGGGGTTTTGCGCCGTGCCGCGCAGGGTGGGGTTCTCGGGATTCAGCGCGCGGCTGCGGAACTGCGTCACGGCATCCCAGTCCACCATGTCGGCGAGGTCATCATCTGACCACACGGCGATTTTCTGCATCTCGTGCGAGGTGCGAAAGCCATCGAAGAAGTGCACAAACGGCACGCGACCTTTCAGCGTCGCCAAATGCGCCACCGCACCCAAGTCCATCACCTCTTGTGGGTTGGTGGAGGCGAGCATGGCATAGCCCGTTTGGCGGCAAGCGTTGATGTCGCTGTGGTCGCCGAAGATCGACAGCGCATGTGCGGCAATCGCGCGCGCCGACACATGCATGACGCTCGGCAGCAGCTCGCCCGCGATTTTATACATATTGGGGATCATCAACAGCAGCCCCTGCGAGGCCGTGTAGGTCGTGGTGAGTGCGCCCGCCGCAAGCGAGCCATGCACCGCGCCCGCCGCGCCTGCCTCCGACTGCATTTCGACCACGCTCACCACGTCGCCAAACAGGTTTTTCTTGCCCTCGGTGGCCCATTGGTCGGTCAACTCTGCCATGTCGGACGACGGCGTGATGGGGTAAATCGCCGCCACTTCCGTGAAAGCATACGCCACGTGCGCGGCGGCGGTGTTGCCTTTCATCATCTTGATTTCGCGTTTTGCCATGGTATTTCTCCTCACGTTTTTTAATCGAAAAACAAAAAATGCGAACCGAAAAATCAGCTCACATCGAAGATAGCCCTTTGCACAAAGGGCTTTGTGAGCAAATTCTTCTCAAACACGGAACGCATGGCCGTTTCCCGCCATACGCTAACGGTCCTACACCATAGCTTGCGCCTTAGGTTACGGACTCGAACTTGCGTGAATATGCAGTTGATCTCATTATATCACTAAATTCCTGTGCTGTCAATCCTTAATTGTCGTCCTTGCCACCGCTAATCAAATAGTTTGTCGCGCTTGAGATGCTTCTTCCTTGACTTTTTCGTTTGTTTGTGTTAGAATAGGCAGGATGGCTGACGATTCTACGGGCGATTATCGTAATTATATTGTGACAGGAGAACAAACATGAAAAAAATACTTGGTTTGGTTTTGGTGGCGGGCTTGGTGCTGGCACTGGGCGGCTGCGCTACCATGCGCTTTGCCGGGCACACCACCGTGCGCGGCAACCGCGAGGTGACGACACAAGCCACCTACATTGACGTTGCGGTTGGCGGCGCTGAAGGTCCGTTTAGCCTGGAGTTCCGCGGCTTTTCCATCCAGAATTTCACGCCGGTGCTCATCATTGATGAACGCCTTGCGGACGAACTGGGCGCTGCGGTTGTGGTGGAGACCGACGAGAATCTGCTTGAACACATCCACGTGTTTTATACGGGCAGAGGCATGATCAGCATTCGCTCGGATGACAACACACGGCTGTTTCCGTCGCAGCTGCGCATCAGCATTGGGCTGCCGATTGACGAGTTGCGTGCCGGCGGCGCGTGGCAGGTGACGGTAAACTGCACGCGCGTGGAGGACTTCCGGGCTAACTTGAGCGGTGCGGCACGCGGTGAGTTCCAGTTGGGCGAAGTGAACCGCTTGGAGCTAACGGGCAGTGGCTCGAGCCGACTGACGGTGCGCGCCGACGCCGAAGATGCACGCATCACGCTCAGCGGCAGCGCACGGGCGAACCTCAACGGCTCAACCGAACGCATGGACTTGCGCGTGAGCGGCAGCGGCAGCATGAATGCCTTTGGCTTTGCCGCACAGCGCGTTGAAGTGAACGTCAGCGGCAGCGGCAGCGCGGATGTGTATGCCGCCGAGGAGATTGACGCACGCGCCAGCGGCAGCGGTCGCGTGACCTATGCCGGTGATCCGACGACGATGCGCCAAAGCACCAGCGGTAGCGCGCGCATTCGGGCACGGTAGTCATGTGCGCTCGCCGCCGATAAAAAACAGCACAAAAAGCCCTCACTCTTCACATGGCAGAGAGTGAGGGCTTTGTAGAATCCATAAGGTGTTGCCGCGAGGCGCTCCACCGCAGGCAGTTATTCGTGGTGACCATGATCGGGTTCGTCTTGGTGGGCGTCCATGAAGGATTGATAGGTCTCGGGCAGCTCCTCGGCAAAGGGGACAGGCTGCGGTGCGGGGGCGGCACTTTCTTCCGCCGAAAATTCAGCGTTGAGCTCGCTTTCGATGCGCGCGCGCAGGCGTTCGTTTTCCTCCAGCAGGGGCGCAAAACGGTCCTTGGACAGGCGATAGTTCATGCCCTCTTGCAGGCTGGTGAGCTCTTGACGGAACGTGGTGAGCTGCTGGCGGATGTCGCAGGTGGTTTCGTCAAACGCGGCGGCGATGGCCTCAACTTGGTTGAGCAGGTTTGCCGACGCTTCGTTCACGTGGCTGATGTTGCGGCTGGTGGACTCGGAAATCAGCTGCGCGGTTTTCATGTTATTGTCTACATAAAGGTTGGCGTAGTTGAACGACGACAGCACCATGCCGCGCAACGAGCTTTCTTTTTGGCCGCCGGGCGCGGGCAAGGCTTGGTCGGCGGTTTGCTCCACGACATCCAGCTGCATGCGCAGGCTGTCGCAGTCTGCGGCGAGGTCCACATTTTGCTGCTGCAACTGCGCGAGCTCCTCTTGGCATTGCTCAAACTGCTGCGCCAGTGCGTTGTATTCACTTTGCAGCACAGCTTGCGCTTGCTCAACATCAAACAACTCGGCTTGGGTGGCGGCGAGTTGCTGTGCGGCAGCGTCGTCACCCGGTGTGGGGAGAATCACCGGCGCAGCTTTGATGGCTTGCAGCTCAGCTTGCGCAGCGGCGAGCTCGGCCTGCAGCTTGGTGACTTCCTCGGCGGATTCGGCGAGCTTGTTGAGGTGATCCTCCAGCGGCTCAAGTTGCGGGGCGGGCAGGGCTTCGCCGTCTGCTTGGGCTTGCGCCAAGTTTTGCTCGAGGCTGGCGATGGTTTGGTCGCGCTGAGTGATTTGGCGGTCAAGCTCAAAGCAGCGGGACTTGAGGGCGTTGAGCTCGGCAGCGGCGGCGGACTCGCCGAAGTCGTCGCCCACCAGCGGCGCGTTTGCCACTTGGCTAAGTTGCTCCTCAAGCGACTGGCATTGGGTGGCGAGCTCGTTTTTTTCGCGCTCGAGGGTTTTGGCTTGGGTATACCAAGCGTTTTTGGCGGCCTCAAGCTCTTCGATTTGCGAGAGTTGGTCTGAATGCGCTTGTTGGCGCTGGCTGATGAAGTTCATAACGTCTTCGCGGTCGAAGCCGTGTTTGCCGCGGGGGCGGAAGGGGAACTCTTGGTGCATGGTGGGGACCTCCTAAGGGGATTTTTCATTATTATACAATATAATTTGTCATTTGTCTATGGGTTTGGCGAAAAAAAAGCACATTTTGTCTTGTAAATATACAATTTTTTAAAATATTTGAAATATCTGTTGACAATATGGGTTGCGTGTGGTATAATCTATTCGTGCGATGCTTTGAAGGTATCGTAATACATTACTAAAAGGAGAACTACCTAATGGCAAAGAAAATTCTCGCAATTGCCTTATCGCTGGCCTTCATGCTCACGTTTGGCTTTGTGGTAATGGCAGATGACGGCGCAGTTGCACCCACAGTTTGTGAGTGTGTGCGCGAAGTACTCCAGGTTCCCAACCCGAACTTTACAGCATGCGACAACTGCGCATGCGAAGCAGACACAGGCACTGAAGAAGGCGCTGTTGTCACAAGCACCAGCGAAGAAGTGTTGGCAGCATTCACGGCTGCAGCTGAAGCTTTCGACTGGGCCTACTACCTTGTTGTCAGTGTCGAAGCAGCCCTTGATGCTTTTGCACTGACGCTGAGCGACGCTTGGAACGTGTTCTATGCTTATGCAGACGTGAACCTCGATGACGACGCTGAAGCAATTGTTGCCGCTCAACTGGCAGCGAATGACGTGATCGTCGCCGCTGTTACTGAAGCCGCACCGACAGACGCTGACGCTCTGGAAGCAGCTGTTATTGCCGCATTCCCCGCAGCACTGGAAGCAGCTGTTGATGCACTGGACGCTGGCGACGCGTGCGTTTGCGTTCCCTACGTCGACTGCCCAGAAGGCACCTTGGCACCCTGCCCGGCAGACTGCGTTTGCGACGCTGACGATTGCACCGCAGGCGAATGCTGCCCGCCCGTGAACGACAACGACAACGACAACGACAACGACAACGACAACGACAACGACAACGACGGTCACGACTGGGGCACCTTCCTGCGCGCATGGGGCTGGAGCACGCTGGGTTCGTGGATCGTGATGGCTATCACTATCGTGATCGCTTTCTTCGTGACCCGCTAAATTTGACCACTAACACTTAACTAATAAGGAGTACAACTTATGAGCACCACATTGAAAACTCTGTTGGGCGTAGTGGCCGGCATCACAACTGTTGCGGCGATGTTCTTCATCCCCCGCATGGTTCTGACTTGCATGTTCTGCTAAACCCAGAAACAACGAAAACTGCGTGCCTTCGGGCGCGCGGTTTTTTTGTGCAAATTTTTGTTGACAAGAGATGTAAAATGTGGTATACTGTTGGTGTAATGTTCACATTGCAGATTTTATTGAATTTTGAGGAGAAATATTGATGGCTAAGAAAATTTTGGCAGTTGCCCTTGCGCTGGTGTTTGTGTTTGGCTTTGGTTTGGTGGCTTCGGCCGAAGATGGCGGCTATGTGTGTGAATGCCCCGTTGATTCCGTGTGCGTGGAAGAATGCGATTGCGCTGAACCCGGCGAGTGTGTGTGCCCGCCCGTGGAAAACAATCGCAGCAACGTGTGGAAGATTATTCTGGGCGTGGTTGCTGGCATTTTGAGCATTGTGGCGATCTTCTTCATCACCCGTGGCGTGCTGACCTGCGTGTTCTGCTAACCACCCCGCCTGCGGCGGAGCTCCGTCGCTTCGCTGTGCTTTATCCAAGAAATAGCAAAATTCAGCTCAACCTCTTTGCGGGGTTGGGCTGTTGTTGTTTGGCAAGATTTCTCGGTTGACAGGGCGGGCAAAGTGTGATAAACTGTGTCTACGATGCTTTAGCGTCGTAAATCAGCCGAAGGAGAAGTTTATGACGAAGAAAATCTTAGCCATTGCGCTTTCACTGATGTTGGTGTTTAGCTTTGGGCTAGTGGCTGCTGCCAGCAGTGGCTACGCCTGCGAATGCCCCGCCGATGTGGAGTGCATTGACGCATGCATTTGCACCGAAGCCGGTGAGTGCGTTTGCCCAACCGACGACGACGAACGCACGCCGCTGCAGAGCTTCCTGCGCAGCTGGGGCTGGAGCACGCTGGGCTCTTGGCTTGCGATGGCGGCAACCGTTGTGATTGCGTTTTTTGTGACCCGCTAACCCGAACCACCCACTAAAACCAGAAGGAGAAGTAGTATGAATTCAACTTTGACCACCATTTTGGGCGTTATCGCAGGCATCACGACCATTGCGGCGACGTTTTTCATCCCCCGCATGGTGCTGACTTGCATTTTTTGCTAGCCGTTGCCTACAACAAAAACAGCTTGACCAACCCGGTCGGGCTGTTTTTTTGCGCCCATGTATCATATTCGCGCTTGCCCGAAGCATATAGTAATCCAGAAAGCGAGGGGGATGCAACATGAGTGATCACGACACGCGCAAAGCCCATCTTGACGAGAAAATCGAACGCATGCTCAACAATGCAGCGCGCGATTTTCGCGGCATGGAAAGATTTGAACAGCCTGCGAGCCACCATCCGCGCGGCTGCGGATGCCATGGCTGCCGCGGGCACTGTCCCACGTGCTGCCCGGCTGGCGCGACCGGCGCAACTGGGGCGACCGGCGCAACTGGGGCAGATGGCGCGACCGGCGCAACTGGGGCAGATGGCGCAACCGGAGCTACCGGAGAACCAGGCGACATAGGACCAACCGGACCATCTACCGGCGAGACAGGACCACAAGGTCCAACCGGACCGACCGGACCAGGCGGCGGAGATCCGGGTCCAACCGGCGCGGATGGTGCTGACGGTGCAACTGGTCCGCAAGGTCCTACCGGCGCAGATGGCGCTGACGGCGCAACCGGTCCGCAAGGTTCTACCGGGGCGGATGGCGCTGACGGTGCAACTGGACCGCAAGGTCCTACCGGCGCAGATGGCGCTGACGGCGCAACTGGACCGCAAGGTCCTACCGGTGCAGATGGCACGGACGGTGCAACTGGACCGCAAGGTCCTACCGGCGCAGATGGCGCTGACGGTGCAACTGGACCGCAAGGTCCTACCGGCGCGGATGGTGCTGACGGTGCAACTGGTCCGCAAGGTCCTACCGGCGCAGATGGCGCTGACGGCGCAACCGGTCCGCAAGGTTCTACCGGCGCGGATGGCGCTGACGGCGCAACCGGTCCGCAAGGTCCTACCGGTGCAGATGGCACGGATGGTGCTGATGGCGCAACCGGTCCGCAAGGTCCTACCGGCGCGGACGGTGCAGACGGTGCTGATGGCGCAACTGGTCCGCAAGGTCCTACCGGCGCGGATGGCGCAACTGGTCCGCAAGGTCCTACCGGCGCAGATGGTGCAACTGGTCCGCAAGGTCCTACCGGCGCGGATGGTGCTGACGGTGCAACCGGTCCGCAAGGTCCAACCGGGGCAGATGGCGCGGACGGTGCAACTGGACCACAAGGTCCAACTGGGGCAGATGGTGCGGGCGGTGCAACTGGCCCGCAAGGTCCTACCGGCGCGGATGGTGCTGATGGTGCAACCGGTCCGCAAGGCCCTACCGGCGCGGATGGTGCTGACGGCGCGACTGGCCCTGCCGGACAGCAGGGTGCCGAAGGCGCGCAAGGACCACAGGGACCAGAAGGTCCGCAGGGGCAACCGGGTCAACAAGGACCGCAGGGTCAGCCGGGCGATCCCGGACCTGCAGGGCCAACCGGACCTCAAGGACCTGCGGGTGGCAGCAGCAGCAATTTCTTGGGCGTGTTCATCAATTCGTCCACGTTGTCCACTGCCTATCCCACCGCGACGCTGGGCGACTACGCCTATGTGTCGGGTGATAGCGGCTACTACTACTGGAACAGCGAGCTTGGGCAATGGGTGCCGCAAGAGATTGAGGAGAGCGATTATCTACAGCTTAGCGATGCCGCAAAAGCCGCAGTGCCTTATTTGGTAGTGCCGGACACGACGCCCAATCCCACCCCCAGCCCCGACGCCGATAATATCCCAGTTTAAGGTTGATGTGTGCATAGCGGGCGGCCACGATGTCGCCCGCAGATTTTTGCAAGAGAAAGAAGGAGTCCACATGGCTAACGCTGTTTCCTACGAGCTGCTGATGAGCATGCTCGGCGCATCCAATGGAATTGCCCTGCTTGACGCAAATAGCCAACTGACCCATGACCAAATGCCAGACTTCCCGACCAATGTGTATGACTACACGTTTAACAACGCAACGTTTTCGGGCGAAGCACATGCGTTTGAGGTGCAATTGTCCGACAAGGCGAGCTTGGTTTCGTTTTGGGGAAGCGCAACGCAAAACGCAACGGGCACTGCGGGCGAATCGTTTGTGATTTTGTCTCCGCAAGATTTCACGCTGCTGGAGCGCTTTGTTGGGCAGGTTGACCAATTTGCCCTGGGCTACAACCCAACGACCAACGACTTCAAGTATATGCCCGTGCAAATCACCGCCGCAGACGGCATGGCGCTGGTGACCGCGCCTTACATCGCGGTGGGCACGCAGTTCTCATGGCAATTCATGCTGGTGCTTGCGGAATAGGTTGCAAAGGAGAGAGTGTACTCGATGGCCAACGCTGCGTCTTATGAGCTGTTGATGAGCAAACTGGCGAACGTGAACATTGAGCTGGGGGATATCTTCAACCTCATCACGCAGTCGCCGCCGGTTTATATCAACAGCGTTGACCCGGCCTTCACCGGCGTGGGCGTGGGGATTATCCGCACGGGCAACAGCTACAACATTTGGGGCACAGGCTCGTTTAGCAGCACACGCTCGTTCAGCGGCGGCACGACTTACTACTTAATCAAGACCGGGCGCGCCGATGCCTATGCGCCGCTGACGTGGTATCAAGGCCCACCAACGGTGTTCACCGTTTGGCTGCAAAGCAACAACGACCTTGCCCAGCCGCTTTACTTCGACAACACGGGCATCTACATGACGCCGCACAACAACCTCAGCAACATCACGGGCACGTTTGCATTCACAGCAACGTTGATGTTGGCGGCGGGGTAGGGCGCATTGCAAGAAAAACACCCTCGCGTTTGCGGGGGTGTTTGTTGTTTCACGTTAGAATTTGTGGGGAATTCCTGCTTGCTTCATGATGGCGTTTGCGACATGACGTGACTTGATTTTGCTGTCCACCGGAAAATGCTTGCCGGTGTGCGGGCTGAACCAAATGTCGTGGTCGCCCTTGCCGCGCCGCTGAAAATTACAGCCTTTTTTCTTCAGTGTTTCGCGCACTTTCTTTTCGTATTCAGCCATACAAACATCTACCTTTCAAAAGCACAGCGAAGCGACCAAGCTCCGCCGCAAGTGGTCAGCCATGGGCGATTTGTCTTTCTGATTGAATGAACAGGCGAGAATACGTTGGTTTTTCGTTCAACGCCAGAATTTCAGGCACAACCACCTTGACTTTTTCGATGAGTGCGTCGAAAGAGTTATGCTCCAGCGCAAGCGGAATGGCATCACAAATGGCAACCCAAACGCCGGCATCGTCGTCCCAGCTGAAGTTGATTTCATATTCGTTCATGGCGCACCTCCTTGTGTGAAAGCTTGGCTAGTTCTATTATACACTATATTACGCGAAATTACAACTAAAACTTTTATTGACTTCCCGCACGGTTTGTTGTATAATTAGTGTAGGTAATTCTATGCGGGAAAGGCAACTTACGATGTATCAGGTATTATACCGCAAATGGCGGTCGCCGACATTCGGCGATGTGGTTGGACAAGACCACGTGACCACCACGCTGCGCCGCGCTCTGCAGGCGGGGCGGCTGGCGCATGCCTATCTGTTCACCGGCCCACGCGGCACGGGCAAAACCTCGTGTGCGCGGATTTTGGCTAAAGCAGTGAACTGCACTGCGCTGGTTGAAGGAGAGCCTTGCAATGCTTGCGAGTTGTGCGTGGGCATTGACAACAACAGCATCTTGGATGTGATTGAGATTGACGCCGCGAGCAACAACGGCGTGGATAACATCCGTGACCTGCGCGACGAAACGAACTTCACGCCCGCGCACGGAAAATATCGCGTGTATATCATCGACGAGGTGCACATGCTGTCTGCCGGGGCGTTCAACGCGCTGCTGAAGACACTTGAAGAGCCGCCGAGCTATGTGATCTTCATTCTGGCGACCACGGAAGTGCACAAGCTGCCCGCGACGGTGCTGTCGCGCTGCCAACGCTTTGATTTTCATCGGATTTCTGCCGAGGACATCGCCCAGCGGCTGCTGCATGTGGCGGCGGGCGAAGGTCTTGCGCTGGAAGAAGGCGCGGCGATGCTGCTTGCGCGCGTGGCGGACGGCGCGATGCGCGATGCGTTGTCGCTGCTGGACCGTTGCCGCACCGAGGGCGAGAGCATCACCGCGGCGAGCGTGGCGAAGGCCATTGGCATGGCGGACAGACGCTACTTATTTGAACTTTGCGATGCGCTGCTTTCTTCTGACATTGGCGCGTGCTTGCAGTTGATTCATCAGCTTTACCACGATGCATGCGAGATGGAGCGGCTGTGCGAAGAAATGCTGGTGCACATGCGTAATCTGCTGGTGCTGCGTAGCGTGAAAACGCCGCGCGAGTTCCTGCTGTGCACGGAGGAAGACCTAGCGCTATATCAAGCGCAGGCGAAGCTGTGCACCGTGCCGCAGTTGCTCAAATACATGGAAGTCCTCGAACAGACGCAGCAAAACCTGCGCCGCAGCACCGACCGCCGCATGGAGATGGAGCTGGGGCTGATTCGGTTGTGCACGATGGGGCAGGATGCAACCCCCACCGTCGCGGCAAGCCGCGCCACCTCCCCGGGGTCCCCGCAAAACCTGTTTTGTGGGGTGGTCACCAAGGGGGAGGCACCA
>WQRM01000032.1 GCA_009786735.1 Oscillospiraceae bacterium
CAATCAGAATTTGCGCGCCCGGCACGTTCACGCCATCCACAAACACGCGCGAAAAATCAACCACTTCTTCGGGCGGCAGCGTGGGCGCTTCGGTGGTGACCGTTGTGTAGGCATCGTCATGGTTGGTCGCAGGTGTTCCGCAGGCCGCAATGGCGAGCATCAGTGTGAGCGCAGCGGCCAGCGCGAGCAGTTTCTTCAAGTTCATGGGCTTGTCCTTCTTTCTGTGTTGTGTACTCAGTATACAACGGTTGAGCGGGTTTGTCAAGCGGAATTTGTCGATTTGCAGCATGTGGCGACTAAGCGCCGTGATACCAGTTGTTTTTTCTTGACATCACAACGAGGATATGGTATACTTTTCATAGTAGGGACACCACACAATTGCGCGAAAAGGAGATTGATGTGAAGCATTTGTTTTGGCGCGCACAAATTAGTATCTTGCGTGCATTTCCGCCTTTAAGTGGCGTTGTTTCAACCGTGAGCATGGGCGCGGCGAATTCGCGCCGTGTTTGGCTAAAAACGTTTTTTTTGATGTTATTTCGAGTTCCGATGGCGCTGCTGTCGCACTTGCGAAACAAGTGCACGAATCGCGTTGTGCTTTCCCGCATTAGCGTGCCCGTCACCACCCGTTGCACGCTGCATTGTGACAAATGCGCCGCTCATGTTCCTGACTTAGCACAACCGCATGATGTTCCCGCCGAACAATTGATTGCCGACGCAAAGGCGCTTTTCTTCTGCGTTGACCATGTTTACGCAACCATTTTTTCTGGCGGCGAAGCCTTTCTCCACCCGCAGCTTGATGAAATCATCATGACATATGCTTCGTTTAACCGCTCCAGCAGCACCAGCGTGCAAACTAATGGCACTTTGTTGCCAAACGCGAAGGTTATCGCCGCCCTCAAAGCCACAAACGCCACTGTAAAAATCAGCAATTATCCATCACAATTGCAGCCGAACGTTGAGCAGCTCAAAAGCCAACTAAGAGAACACGGGATTCGCTTCACTCACGCAAGCGGCACCTTTTGGTGCGATGTAGGGCAACTCGGTGTTGCTCAATCCGGCTGCGCAAAGCGGCGCTTCAGCACCTGCATTCAGCAATTATGTCTGCCCTATTACAAAGGAAATTTGCATCTGTGCGGGGAATCATTCATCCTGCTGGAGGAAAACCAAGCAAACATCCCACCACAGGATTATATCAATCTGCACACAAGCACACCACAAACATTTGCCAAGCAATTGCGGCAACTTTTGCGCAAACGTCACATCAAGGCCTGCGATTATTGCTTGGGTTACACTTGTGATGCGCTGAAAATCCCCATTGCCGAACAACGAGAGCGCTCATGAGCTTTATTGCAGGCGCGCTTGCATTTTTCTGCTGAATGTGTTATAATAAAACTGTTCCAGAATGAGTATCCAAAGGCAGGATTTCTACCATGACAGATTTTTTCAACAATTTATTTCAGCAAACAACTCGGCTCTATATGATCGGAGGCGTGTTGTTGAATTTATTGCCGGCGTTTTGGCTGCATTATTCCCGCCGGATGAACGCAAAGCTTGACCAACCCGCGCCACGCGGCTGGCTCACTATGCTCCACCAAGCCATTGAGCCAAAGGCTATTTCCGGCAAGCAACGCAAGCTTGCGCACGGAAAAAAAATGCAACGAGCTCCGCGCTACGGAACATTCACTTCACGCAATCGAAGAAAACGCATCGCTGCAGTGCTACGAACTCTTGATGTTTGGCTGCGTGAAAAGCTTTCTCTTTTGCCTAGCGCAACGCTTGAACGGCGAACAAATTGGTTTATTTTGCTGTTTGTTACTTGGCTTGTGCCGGCTTTTACTCGGTGGGTATTAACCGGTAGATTCACAGAGCTTTATCACGGCCTGCGCAACTCACCGGAATTAACCGCACAAGAAAGCACACAGTTATTGCTGTTATTTTCCTCGCTGCTGCTCATCGCCGTTGTTGCACTTACGCCATTGTTTTTTTTGAAACGAAACCGCGAATTTCATTGGGATGTTTTTGCCATCTTTATGCTTCTTCATACTTTTTTTCATAAAATGCGCTGCTACTGGTGGAACTGCTGTTTCGGCTTTGTGTGGGAAGGCGGAAGATATTCCAGCTTGATTGGCGCAGAAGTTTTCCCATTACAGCTTCTTGAAGCTGGTGGCAGTTTGTTGCTTACTGTGGTCTGCATTTTATTTGTGATATATTCAAAGCACTACAAGCCCGGCCGCGGCATGTCTCTTGCGTTGATTTTTTACGCCATACCGCGATTCTTTTGGGACTTCCTGCGTTACAACGAAACCGTACGCACCGCAGAGCTAGACGGCCTGTTTGGGCTAACAATGGGGCAAACGGTGAGCATTCTTGCTGTGGTTTTGGCGGTCATTTGGTGGTTTGCGCTGCCGCTCGAGAGAAAAATAATGTCGCACTTTGACAGCGGGCTGCGCCGAGTGGCTATCTGGCTTTATTTCCGTCCAAGGCTTCACCCGGTTTTGTCAAAACTGTTTTCGTGGCACGACGATATTGCTGCTTTAAAGGAGGCACGCCGCACATGAAAAACATTTACTTTGTTCAGGCAGGCAACCTCTATGGCAGCAATGCGTATTTGCCTTATGCTGCTGGTTGTGTTGCCGCCAATGCCTTTTGCAACCCAAAAATCCGCGCACACTATCACTTGGGTCACTTCACATTTTTGCGCACACCAATTGAGGAAGTTGTTAATTCATACGACAACCCCTTCTTGGTGGCGTTTTCGTGCTATCTTTGGAACTTCGAGTATCATAAGACATTGGCGCAAGCCATTAAGACGCGCTGGCCACAGTGCTATATTCTGTTTGGCGGGCACAATGTGCTTAACGAAAGCTCACAACAACTCAACGATTATCCTTACATCGATTTTTTGTTGCATCGCGCAGGCGAAATCCCATTTGAACAGCTTTTACTCACCCTGCACACAAGTGGAAATCTCAACGAAGTGCCTTCCCTTTCGTTTCGCAACGCGCAGGGGCAACCACAACGCACACAAGATGCGCCTTGCACCCGCTGTGACTTCCCCTCACCGTATCTCAACGGTTTTTTTGACGATTTGTTTGCGCAATACCCGCACATTTTGTTTTCCATGACATTTGAAACCAACCGCGGCTGCCCATATGCATGCACCTATTGCGACTGGGGCACCGCGCGCCAAAAAGTGCACATGATGCCCATGGAGCGCGTGAAGGCAGAAATTGACTGGGCGGCACAACACAACATCGAATACCTATTTTGCGCAGACGGCAACTTTGGCATGTTTGAACGCGACAGCGCAATTGTTGATTATTTGGCCGAAAAAAAGCAACAAACGGGTTACCCAACAAAATTTGGCGCTTGTTTTGCCAAAAACAGCAACGAAATGGTGTTTGCCCTCAACCGCAAGCTTTGCGCCCATAAGCTCAACAACGGCGCCACCCTATCTTTTCAATCTCTTTCTCCCAGCGCGCTTGAAAACATTCACCGCAAAAACCTTGGGCTTGAAGCTTATGCCGACCTGCTCGCGCAATATAATCAATCCGGTGTGCCCGTATATTCCGAACTCATCCTCGGTTTGCCCGGCGAAACACTGCAGAGCTTCACCCATGGCATTGGTCAATTGCTTGCTGCGGGGTTGCGCGGAATGATTCAAGTGTACCCCTGCGAAGTGCTGCTGAACGCTGCCATGGCAACCCCCGACTATCAACAAGAGCATGGCATTAAGGCTGTGCGCGTGAATAAAGTACAGCGCTATTGCAAACCCGCCACGGACGACATTCCCGAGTATTCCTCCGTCGTCGTGCAAACATCCACCATGCCGATTGAAGATTGGGTGCAAGCGATGGTGTTTTCCACATTGGTGGAAGGGCTGCACTGCTTTGGGCTGCTGCCGCTAATCGCGGTTTATCTACACCACCAAAACAACCTCCCTTACGAGCGGTTTTACCTTGATCTCATGGACTTTGCGCGCGAAAACCCCAACACGTTTTTGGGCGAACAACTCGCCTTTTTCCAAGCGCGTTATGCGGCATTTGCGCAAGGGGCTGGCGAAAACTTCGTGTTGCACGACCCACGCTTTGGCGAAATCACATTCCCGCTTGATGCCGCAGTATTTCTTCGCGGTGCCTATGAAATCGACCGCTTGTTTGCCGAACTGCCCACATTTTTGCAGCGTTACGCGTTGCCAAACGACCTGCTCACCCAGCTGCTCAGTTACCAAAAGGCGCTGGTGTGTTTGCCAAAACCGCAAGCTCAGCAAAGTGTTAGCTTCGATTACAACTTTCCGGCTTATTTTTCTGCAGTGTTCGCACGGCAAAGCTCTGAATTAGAAAAAAGACACACCACACTCATCCCCGAGCAAAACCCAACGCTTGCTTGGCCGGATTTCGCCCGTGAGTATGTGTGGTACGGCAGACTCAAAGGCGCTTTAACGCGCAAAGGAGATAAAGTAATTTATGACTGAGGCATTTGGCAAAGCCGTTGCACTGGTTTTTGCACACAACGAGGTGCTTTCTCTTCGCGAAACCGTGCAGAGCATTGCGCAGTCCTGCCAAGCGTCCGATATCGCCCGCATTGTGATTTTTTTGGCTTTGCATGCCACCGAACAATGCTGTGCAGAGGCACAACGCTTGGCTGGCAACACACAATTGCCCATTGCAGTGATTGTTGCACAAGAACAAGGCAGAGGCTTTGCTGTTGAAGTGCCGCAGTTGCTGTCACAGCAAAACGATGCCACACATGTTGCAATTTGGGCAGCGGATTTAGACACCCCACCCCATCTGCTGGCACACATGCTTGCTGCAGCAAAACAACAGCCCGCCGCAGTTATCAAGCTTTCACGCTTTGTTGCTGGCGGGCAATTGTCAAGCCGACGCGTGCCCCGTGTTTTGTTTCGTTATGCCGTGAATTTGCTGTATCGTAGCCAACAAACCGACCCACATCATGGCGAATGCTTGTTCCCGCTGGCAATGTTTCTGCGCTTTCGCCTCACTGAAAAACACATGGCCTTTTTCTTGGAATATAGTTTGTGTTTCGAGCGCATGGGCGTGCCATTTATTGAACTGCCCAAAACCCAGCAGCTGCGCCGCGAGGGCAAGTCAAATATGTCCTTGCGCAAAAAAATGCGTTATTTGGTTCCCTTAGTTCGCGTGCGCATGTTGCCGCGCCGAAAAATCATAAAATAAGCGCTATCACGAAACGAGGAGGATGAAGCATGAATGTTCTTTTGATTAACCCGGATATGGGGCTTTGTTTATTGCCCAAAACCGTACCCATGGGCTTGCTTTCCATCGCATCGTACCTGCAAACACACCATCACAGCGTGCAAATCTACGACCGCAATGTTAATCGCACGTCCTTAAAAAAAATCGTCGAACAATTCTCACCACAAGTGGTGGGGGTTTCGGTTACAACATCTTACCATATCGATGACGCCATGGCTATCTCGCGTTATTTTCGTGAACATAATATTCCGGTTGTGTGGGGTGGCCACATGGCAACGATTATCCCGGAACTCATTTTACAACAACGCGCAGCAGACTACGTTGTGTTGCATGAGGGCGAAATCACATTTCACGAGCTTTTGCAGGCGCTAGAAAACAATACGTCCGTTGCGCAGATCGATGGTTTAACTTATCTCGACAACAACGGAAATTTTGTTCAAACACCCGACCGTGCATTTGCTTGCCTCGCTGAATTCCCCATGTTAGATTGGTCTCTGGTGCGCCCGGAAAAATATTTAGATACCTTCATGGGGCATCGAAATGTATTTCGACTCTATACATCCAAGGGCTGCCCGGGACGATGCACCTTTTGTGTGAACGAAAGCTTTAACCGCCGCAGTTACCGCGCGCGCCCATTTTTACATACCAGCAGCGATATCGATCATTTGATTGAACATCATGGTGTTGACACCATCGTTTTTTACGACGAGTTATTTGGTATGGATAAACAAGCGCTTCGTGAACTTTGTGATTTTTTACGTTCTCGGAACATTATTTGGGGTGCGCAAACCAAAATCGGGGTGTTAAGCCCCGATGACATGCAGCATATGTACGACTGTGGTTGTCGCTGGCTGACTTATGGCATCGAAACAGGTTCAGCTGAAATGCAAAAACGCATCCGCAAGGGGATTTCGCTTGATAAAATTGACAAAGACCTGCAAGTTTGTGCCAACATCGGCATCGCTGCAGCGGGCAATTTTATTATCGGCTTTCCGGATGAAACCAAGGATCAACTGCGCGAAACAGTTGCGCTGATTTTGCGCAGCAATTTTTATCGTAGCATGGCAAACATATTCTCTCCCATTCCGGGAACCAAACTTTACGGAGAACTTGTTGAAACCGGACGAATTCTTGCTTGCGAGACATTGGAAGAATGGAGCAAAACTGCGATTATTTCATTTTACGGCACCACCAGTAATTTCTCTGCAGTGCCCACGCGCCACTTGCTTGTTTTACAAAATTACATTCACTGGCGCAGCTTGTTTTCGCAAAACAAAAAATTGGCACAAGGCATGTTAAAATCTACGCTTGGCTCGTTGACGCAACGTAGGCTTTGGGGCATGATACGCCTTGGTATTTCTTTCATAAAGCTATTTTTCTCCGTTGCTTGGTACCGCTTTGCCTATCCCGACATTCGCCGAGAGTATGGACTGAAATAGGCAAAAAATGCGCGTGCTTTTTGTTTTCCAAAAACAATCTGTGCCGCGCCGCAAAACCTTCAACTAGCGTAAGCCGTACTCACGGCGAATTTTTGGGTAAGCAAAACGATACCACGCAAAACCAAAGAAAGTTCTCGCCGCCGTAAACACTTGACCAAACAAACTAAGCAAACCCTTGCTAAACATCATGCGCAACATGGTTTTAATCGACTTTGTGGCAATGGAATAGCGGCTCATGCCTGCGGAATCACCCTTCGCAAAAAAGCTTTTCCACATAAAATGGCTTTGCACAACCAGCAAGTCCCGCGTTGGCACTTGCGAATAGTTGTTGCTCACGCCTTGGTATACCATGCGCTTGCTTGACAATTGCCGCAAGCTTTGCAATGGCTGCAGTTGTCCGCGCTGTATCAATTCCCGCTCCAATGCCGAATCGCAAGAGGGGAAAAAAATCACAAATGAGCACCAACTGCTTTCCAAGCGCTGTGCCAATTGCACGCTTTTTTTTATCTGTTCTTTCGTTTCATCCGGAAAACCAATAATAAAGTTGCAAAACACCGAGATGCCGATTTCTTTGCACATCTCAAATTGTTCCACAACCTTGGTTAAGTCAATGCGTTTGTTAATGCGCTTTTGCATGTCAGGACAACCGCTTTCCACGCCAAAAAAAATCCATCGGCAACCAGCATTGTGCATATGCTGCAAGTCCTCACGATTAAAATGACCCAGCCGCGTTTGGCAGCCCCAAGAAAACACCTTCAAGTTCAGCGCTCGAATTCGGTCACACAGGTCATAAAGCTCTGCCTTGTTCGCACCAAACAATTCGTCAGCAAAGCGCACACCATCCATCCCATGCTCACGCGCCAAATATGCAATTTCCTGCACAACATGCTCATTGGGGCGTTTTCGATATTGGCACTTGTGATAGCTTTCGTTCATGCAAAACGTGCATCGCGCAGGACATCCCTTAGAGCAATAAAGATGCCCCAGTTTGTTGCAACAAAAAAAAGGCGATAAATAACGCTGCGGGCGAATCAGCGACCAATCTGTCGGTTGAAACTTCGCAAGATTGGCAAACTCCCGCGGTTCAGTTCGGTGAACTTGTCCGCTTGCATCGCGATAAGCTAATCCGTTTATTTCTGCAAGACTCCAACCACGCTCGAGTGCTTGCAACAACTCGTGAAACGTCACCTCACCCTCGTTAATCACCACATAATCCGCTGCGTGTTCTGCAATCACCAGTTCAGGTGCGATTGTTGCCACATATCCGCCCCACACCACGGGGATACCCATGTTTTTTAGCGCCGCCGAAACCTTCAAACCATCTTTCACACAATTTGTGGTGAACACTGAAACCCCTGAAATTTGCGGTTTAAACTCCCGCACCACACGACGCAGCGAAACTGTTTCTACGTTTCGGTCATATATTCGGATTTCGTGCCCAAATTGCTTCAAATATGATGCAATCGCGAGCAACCCCATTGGCCAATCTTGATACATGCCGTAAAACCCGCCGTTTGGGCAAACCAAAAGAATCTTCATAACCACCCCTCCTTTTTTCATTATACTTGTGTGCGTTGCGTTTGTCAAGTGCTTTTTGCCTTTACGCGTTGCAATAAACCTTGACAAACCCACAAAAATGGGGTATCATATATAGTATGATTGCTTTGCTGTTTGCCGAGGGCGTGCTGACGTTTGTATCGCCCTGCCTGCTGCCCTTGCTGCCGCTTTACGTCACCTACTTCGCCGCCGGGCAGCACAACCGCCGCCGCACGCTGCTCAACGCCTTGGGCTTTGTGCTGGGCTTTGCGCTGGTGTTCACCGCGCTGGGTGCGTTTGCGGGCACATTGGGCGCGCTGGTGCTCCGCCACCGCTTTTGGGTGAACATCGTCACCGGGCTTGTCGTGGTGGTGCTGGGGCTGAGCTTTCTTGGGCTGTTTCGGCTGCCATTTTTGCACAAGCTGCAGCCGCGCCGCATGAACACGCAGAACATGCGCTTTGGCAAGTCCATCGTGTTTGGGCTAACCTTCGCCGCCGCGCTCACCCCCTGCGCAGGACCCATGCTGGGCATCGCGCTGATGCAAGCGGCGCAAGCGGGCGGCACACTGCAAGGCTCGCTGCTGCTGTTTGTGTACTCCCTTGGCGTGGGGCTGCCGCTGGTGCTGTGTGCGGTGCTCATGGACCACCTCAAGGGCGTGCTTGCGTTTTTGCGCCGCCACCAAACCAAGATTCACAAAATCTCCGGCGTGCTGTTGATACTGCTGGGCATTGCCATGGCCTTTGGCCTGTTAGAAAGGATCACATGATGAACAAAACCAAAAAGATTGCGCTGGCAGTTGCCGCGTTTTCGCTGATTTTCCTCACCGGCTGCGCCCAGCTGCGTGCGATGATCCCCCCGCGCGACCTCAATCCCCTGCCCAATTTTGCAGTCACCACCTTGGACGAACAAGTCGTCACGCGGGATGACCTGCTGGGCACACCCACGGTGCTGTTCTTTTGGAACAGCTGGTGTCCGCACTGCAACGACATGATGCCCAATGTGCAGGCGATCTACGAAGAATTTGGCGACCAAGTGCGCATCATGGCGATCAATGCCCGCGAAGAGCAACGCAACGCCGACAGCCCTGAAGAGGCTTTGCACAACGCCTTAACTTATCTGCAACACAACGGCTTCACCCTGCCGATATATTTCGACTGGGACTTGCAAGCCTACCACGCCGCGCAAGCGCCCGCCGTGCCCACCACCGTGTTCATTGATGCCACGGGCTATGCCGCGCGCTGGCGCTTGGGCGCACGCACGCAAAACCAACTGCGCCGCGACATTCAGGAGATACTATGAAGAAAATTTTGCTGCCGGTCATCCTCGTTGGTCTAATCCTCCTCACCGCCTGCAGCACAGCACTGCCCATGGGCGAAAGCGAGCTCTCCCCCGCCCCGCAATTTGTGGTGGAGGATTTGCAGGGCAACCACGTGGACGTTGCTGCCGGGCAAGCGCTTGTGCTCAACTTTTGGGCGAGCTGGTGCCCCAGCTGCCGCCGCATGATGCCCGCCTGGCAGACGATCTACGACGAACTGGGCGGCGACGTGCGCATGATGAGCATCAACGTGGGCGAAAGCCGCGACCGCGCCATGCAGTTCACCAGCGGCGCAGGGCACACCTTCCCCGTCTACCTCGATGCGCCACTCGCCTCAGCCGCCGATGCCTTTGCGCTCACGCACTTCCCCACCACAATCTTCATCAACGCCCACGGCGATGTGCTGCACCGCCACATCGGCACGCTCAACGCCACCATGCTGCGCCTGCACACCGCTGATTTACTTGACTAATGAAACGGACGTTAACATCATATGTATACCATTGACGACATGCACGCGATGCTCGACACCATCGCCGCCGAGCTGCCCGATGCATTTTGGGAGAAACTGCACGGCGGAGTCATTGTTCTGCCCGACGTGAAGCTCCACCCCGGCTTGCCCGGCGTCTACATCATGGGTGACTACAGCTGCCGCCGCGACTACGGCCGCAGCATCCGCATGTACCACGGCTCATTCGTGCACGTGCATGGTCACCTGCCGCCCGAGCAATTTCAAGCGCAATTGCGCCACACTTTGCTGCATGAGTTCACCCACCACCTTGAGTCGCTCGCCGGTGAGCGCGGGCTCGAAATCCAAGACAAACTCCAACTGGAGAGATACAGAAGGAACCACCACCCATGAAAATCTACAACACCCTCACCCGCCAAAAAGAGCAGTTCACTCCCGCAGGCGATGCCTACACCATCTACGCCTGTGGGCCCACCGTGTACAACTACATCCACATCGGCAACGCGCGCCCGCTGTGCGTGTTCGACACCCTGCGCCGCTACCTCGAGTGGCGCGGTCACAAGGTGATTTTCGCGCAGAACTTCACCGACGTGGACGACAAAATCATCAACAAAGCCAACGAAGAAGGCGTGAGCTCCCTCGAAATTTCCGAGCGCTTCATCGGCGAGTATTGGACAGATGCGCAGGGCATGAACGTGCGCGAAGCCAGCATCCATCCCAAAGTCACCGAAAGCATGCCCGAAATCATCGCCATGGTGCAGCAGCTCATCGAGCGTGGGCATGCCTACGAATCCGCCGGCGACGTGTACTTCTCCACCTCCAGCTTTTCGGGCTACGGCAAGCTGTCGCACCAGCCGCTTGACGACCTGCAAGCGGGCGCACGCATCATGGCGGGCGAGCAAAAGCGCGAGCCCATGGACTTCGCCCTGTGGAAATCCGCAAAGCCCGGCGAGCCCGCATGGGAATCCCCCTGGGGGCTGGGTCGCCCCGGCTGGCACATCGAGTGCAGCGCCATGACCAAGCATCACCTCGGCGACACCATTGACCTGCACTGCGGCGGGCAAGACCTCATCTTCCCGCACCACGAAAACGAAATCGCCCAAAGCGAGTGCTGCAACGGCGTGCCCTTTGCGCGCTATTGGATGCACAACGGCTACATCAACGTGGACAACGTGAAGATGTCGAAGTCTCTCGGCAACTTCTTCACCGTGCGCGAAGTTGCGGAAAAATACGGCTACGAGCCCGTGCGCTACCTGCTCATCGCCGCGCACTACCGCAGCCCGCTCAACTACAGCGTGGAGGTCATCGAGCAGGCAAAAGCCGCGCTGCAGCGGCTCTATACCTGCCGCGACAACCTCGACTTCGCCCTGCAAAACGCCGCTGAAACAGGCGAAACCCTCGACCTCGCGAGCTACCGCGACGGCTTCATCGCCGCGATGGACGATGACCTGAACACCGCCGGTGCCATGGGGCATTTGTATGACCTCGTGCGCGAGCTCAACACCCACATGAACGCCGCAAGCAAGCCCAGCCTGCAAGCCGCAGCCGAGCTGTTCGACGAACTCACCGGCGTGCTGGGGCTGCTCTATAACCGCAAAGAAACCCAAGCCGACGACCAAGTCAACGCCCTGGTTGCCGAGCGCGAACAGGCGCGCCGCGACAAAAACTGGGCCCGCGCCGACGAAATCCGCGCGCAGCTCACCGCCATGGGCGTGACCATCGAAGACACCCCGCAAGGCACGAAGATAATTCATAATTTATAATTCATAATTCATAATTGGCTAAAATTCAACCCTCAGCGCGGACAAAGCTTTCGTCCATGCTGAGGGTTGAAATCACATTTAATTATGAATTATAAATTATGAATTGGTATCGGCACCCATTCCAAGTCGTCCGGGCAGAACATCGTCCCCGGTTCGGGCGTCGTGGGGTGATACACCTGCCCCAGTGCGCCCATCAAGCGCGGCATCATCGTCCATGGGTCGAACTGTGTGAACGTCCACCAAACCAAGCGCCACGGCAAGAACCAGCGCTTGGCAAACGCGCCGATGTCCGCCAGAATGTTTAGCCAAGTGGAGATATCACGCGGGTTTTCGATGGGCTGTGGCACCAGCACTTGTCCCTGGCGCAACACGGTGAATGGCTGCACATACAAAATGCCGCCCGGTCCCAGCAAATATGCCCGCACGAAAAAGTAGTCATCTTCCAAGTGCTCGGCGATATCCAGCGTGCTGCCGCGGTGCACTTCACGCGTGCGGTGGCTCACCCAAACGATGTCATCATACAATTCGGCTTCAATCTCAATTGTGCCCGCTTGCTCGCACACGGTGATGCGGTTCA
>WQRM01000033.1 GCA_009786735.1 Oscillospiraceae bacterium
CACATAGTCCATGTCTTCACGCATTACGCCATAGTTGATGATGTTGGCCGTGAGCGTGGGCAGCAGCAGCGTGCCTGCCATCTGCAGGGTGATGAACAGCATGAGCATGAACACACGCGTTTTACCTAGCTGTGCTTGCTTGAATAACTGAATCACTGGTCTTTCGCCTCCTTTTTATAGAAACATGTTCTGAAAATATCCAAATACCCGCGCAGGGTATCTAAGAATTGCTCGTAGTCATCGTCTTGCTCGCCGTCGATGAGGCCGTCCATGGCGGTTGCAATGATGTCAATGGCTTTTTCGGCATCGATGTCATCGCGGAACAAGCTTAGGTCGCAACGCGAATACAGCTCGTCGTAAGCGGCTTGCTGCTCTTCCTCCAGCTGCGCATTCTCCACCGCCGGGGCATCAGCTTGGTGGATATACATGCCGTTGGTGAAGTCGTTGAGGTACGGATACTGACTGCTCATGTCTTTTTTCAGCAGCGCCGTTTGCCAAAACACTTCCAGGATATCCGCGTTGCCCTCGTTGAGCAAGTCGAAATAGTTACGGTTGACTAGCTCATTTGCATGCCGCACCAAGAACACATACAGTTGCTCTTTAGACACGAAGTAGTGATACAGCAAGCCCTTTGAGATGCCTGCGATTTTCACAATGGCATCCGTCGAGGCCTTTTTGTAGCCATAGCGGAACTCCTTCATCGCTGCGTTGATGATACGGTTGCGCTTGCTTTCGTCTAACCTCATGAATTTTTCGAGATTAGCAATTTTGACCGATCCGTCCATAAAACGACCTCCTGTTGACTGTTTTGGTTTGTCTGTGCTATTATTATATCACGACCAACCAAAAAAGTCAATAGTTTTTTGAAAAATATTTTTTTGGTCAATTTTGCATAAATTGCGGTCTACATATTAACGAAAGCCCTCTTTCAATATAAGACAAAAGAGGGGCTCGGCGATTTTTTGTTGATGACCTTTAATTTAAGAGTACGGACAGGGGGCTCGGATTGCTTTGCGTAATATCGCAAGCAGGCACGAGTGAGCAGTTTGAGGTCGTCGTATCGCGTGCTATGGCTTCGATATGAGTTTTGTCGCATTTTGCTAACTCTTTGACAGCGCGGCTTTTCAACCTGTAAATACCAAACGAGCCACCCAAACCGGGCGGCTCGCTTGGTATTAAATTTTGTCATTTAATATGGCGCGCCTGGAGGGATTCGAACCCCCGCCCTTCAGAATCGGAATCTGCTGCGATATCCAGCTTCGCCACAGGCGCATGTGGGTCTCATTGTTGCGAGACAACCTTGATTATACCACAAAACCGACTGCATGTCAAGTGCAATCGGGCGTTGGTTGCATATTTTCCCCACGGTTGCTTTGCCTACAGCGCTCGCCCCATGTAGTTCGCGCGCCGGGTGATAAAATCCAGTAGGAAGTCCACATGACCCGGATGCGTGGCGATGGCGACCATCTGCGGTGGCGTGCGGTTTGGCCACACGGCAGTGCCTAGAATTGGATGCCGCACAAAGTTGCGCGCGAAGCAGGCTTGGTAGCGTGTTGCAAGCTGGCGCACATGAGTTGTTGTGTTGGTGATTGCCGGGCGCGCAATGCTGTTGAACCGTTGCGCCAACAGCGAGCGAAACTGCCGCGTTTGCATCAGGTTTTGGAACCAATAATGCTGCCCTTGCAAAAACAAACCATTGGGCGAAATGTCGTGGTACCAGTTGCCGAAGGTGGTGTCGAAATCCCATATCGGGCCCATGTACAGCCTGCGGTTGTCGCCTTGTCCGCGAATTTGCATGAACCAGCTGGAAAATCCGGCGTCGGGGTTGCGGGTGAGTTCTTGCACGATCATGAAATCAGCCATTGAGTTAACATCAAGCACGGCAGAAATTGCGGCAAAATCTCGCGAGCGGATGGCACGGCTCACTCGCTCGACGAACGCGCGTGCATATTCCATGTGACCGGGCGTGGCGTTGGGCCAGCGGATTTCATACAGCGAGTCGCGGTTTGACACACCAGCGTGGGTGTTGTTCACATAACCTGCGGCGCTGGTGTTGATGCGGAAAAAGTCCACCCCTTGTGTGCCATTGCGATACAGCCGCCAGTCCATCTCCAGCAAGTATTCACTGATGGCGGGGTCTGTGTGGGCAGTGAGGCGCGCGCGCCCAGGACCGATGTCGCGTTCGTCCGCGAGGGTATACACGCCCATGTATCGCCCGTTCACATACAGATGCACATTGCGCGCAAAGGGTGTCCAATATAGCCCGGTGAGCTGTGCGCCAATGTGCAGTGTGGCATAGTTGCGCAGCAAGCTCATGTCGCCATGGTTGGCAAGCAGTATCCACTCACGGTGCGCGTGACCGGAATCCAGCATGGGCTGTGCGCTGCTGAACTGAATGCGCAGCGGACGCTTGCCCGGCAAGTCCCACCAGGTTGAGTTCCCGCGCCCACGAATGCGACCTGTTGCGTCTGCAAAGTGGTGCGCGCTGTTGCCGCCGCCGGCGAGCTCGAAGGTCGAGTCTATCCACAAATTGCGCTCCACAAAGGGCGTGCCATTGGCGCGAATGTGCAGCGACGGCAGACCATCTGTGGTTGTTGGTGTCCACACAATGGGGGTGATGTCGCCGTTGTCGTTGTCGTTATCATTGTGGTCGTCATTATACGCCTCGTTTTGCTCTTCATTTTCGTCGTCGTATGGCGGGTATGTTTCAACTTCTTGCGTGGTTGCGGGTTCGGTTTCGTCCGGGTCAGTTGCTGCCGTGCAAGCGGGCAACAGCAGCACCGCCGCCAGCATCGCAGCGGCCAACAAGGCACAGAAAATCTTCTTCATGTCTCACACTCCCCCTTTTTGATGCACCTATTATAACACAGACATGTTGGCTTGTCAACACAAGCGTCACGGCGGGGCAAAAAATTGCTTGACAATCGCGCCGAAGGCATTGTATAATAATAAAAATTAACGCGTTAAGGAGAAATGCCTATGAAACTCACCGGCGGAGAAATTGTACTGAAACAACTCGTGGCACAAGGTGTGCCCTACATCGCGGGGATTCCCGGGCACGGCTGCCTGGCGTTGTTCGACGCCATACGCCGCGAAGAAGAAGCAGGCAACATCAAATACCTGCAAGTGAAGCACGAACACACCTCGGCCGCCATCGCCGACGGCTACTACCGCACCAAAGGCGAGCCCATGGCGGTGTTTGCCTCCATCGGCCCGGGCACGCTGAACCTGAGCATCGGCATCGGCAACGCCTATGTGGATTCCACCGCATTGCTTGCGCTGTGCGGCGACACCCATGTGCACATGATGGGCACCGGTGTGCTGCAAGAAATTGAGCGCTACCAAGACAGCAACATCATCCGCAGCCTCGAGCCCCTAGCCAAGCGCACCTGGCGTGCCGAAAACGCTCGCCAGCTGCCGCGCATGATGTCACGCGCGTTCCGGCAGATGCTGCAAGGTCGTCCGGGGCCATGCGTGATCGCGCTGCCCATGGACGTGCAGGCCGAAGCGATTGACTGCAACATCGCAGCGGTCGAGCCGCCTGCGGTGCCCTGTGCGGATGCCGCGAGCATCGCCAAAGCGGCAGCGGTGATGAAAACCGCCAAGCGTCCGGTGATTATGGTCGGTGGCGGTGCGCTGTATGCCAAAGCTGGGGAGCTCATCACCCAGCTGGCCGAAGCTTGGGGTGCTGCGATCATCACCACCATGGCGGGCAAAGGCACGGTTGCCGAAACCCACCCGCAAGTGGGCTTTCATACCGGCAGCAAAGGCACAGCCATTGGCGTGGAGCTCACCCGCAAGGCCGACGTTGTGCTGGCAGTGGGCACGCGCTTTGCCGACGAAACCACCTGTTCATACCGCAAAGGGGCTGCGTTTAACTTCCCCGAAACCAAGCTCGTGCACATCGACCTTGACGCGGGCGAGCTGGGCAAGAACTACACGCCTGACGTTGCCATCAACGCGGACTTGTGTGACAGCTTACGCCAGCTGCTGGGGCACGACTTTGCCGCCAACGCAGACTATCTCGCGGAAATCAAGCAGCTGCGTGAAGACTGGTTTGCTTATCTCGCGCAAGTGCGTGCACAGCCAACCGACCAACTCACCATCTCGCAGCTCACCGGCATTTTGAACGAAACCCTGCCGGAGAATACCATCATTTCCACATCCTCGGGCAACACGCAGGCGCAGTTGTTCCAAGAGTATTGCTACCCGCAAGCCGGCTGCAACCTCACCACGGGTGGGTTTTCCACCATGGGCTGGGCAGTGCCTGCGGCCATGGGCGCGAAGCTCGCCGCACCCGACCAACCCGTCATCGCCTACCTCGGCGACGGCGACTTCATGATGACCATGCAGGAGCTTTCCACCATCGCGCAGTACGACATCCCCGTGGTCGTCGTTCTCGCAGACAACCACGGCTGGATGGCCATCAAAGACCTGCAAATCGGCGCGCTGGGTGCCGAAACCGCCTTTGGCAACGACTTCGCGCCCGGCACGGACTTCGCCGCCATCGCCGAAGCCTTTGGTGTGGCTGCATGGCGTGCAAACACCGCAGATGAAGTCAAGCAAGCGCTGAATGAATCCATCGCAAGCGGAAAGCCGGGCTTTATCCACATTAACGTGTGCCGTGAACACCCGAACTCGGGCGGTCGCGCATTCGGGTGGTGGGATGTGCCCGTGCCTGCCTATCTGGAAGAACGCCGCGAAGTCTATGAACAAGCCGCAAAGGAGGAGTTAGTGTGATGAATAAGCTCAAATTTGTGTTGATTGGCTGTGGTCGCATTGCAAGCCTGCATGTTGCGGGCTACAAAGACCACCCGCAAGTGCAACTGTGGGGCGTGTGTGACATCAACAAAAGCGCCGCGCAAACCTTCGCCCAAGAGCACGGCGTGCCGCATGTATACGACAGCTTTGACGATGTGCTCGCCGACCCCGAAGTCGTTGCCGTGGAGCTGCTGATTCCGCACCACCTGCACTGTGAATATAGCGTGCGGGCGTGCAACGCGGGCAAGCATGTGAGCGTGCAAAAGCCCATGGCGATGAATCTGGCGCAGTGCGATGAGATGATCGCCGCCGCAAAAGCGAACAACGTGACGCTCAAAGTCTACGAAAACTTTGTGTTCTACCCACCCTATCAACTGGCGAAAAAGCTGCTGGATGACGGCGAAATCGGCAGCCCCCGTGGCATCCGCTTGAAGATGAACAACGCGGGCTTGGCCTCCAGCAACCTGCCGATTGACAAAAAAGTCAAACGCGGCGACGTGGCTGCCGGCGAGCTTGTGGAAAAAACCGGCTGGGCAATTGACCCGAAAAGCTGGCTGTGGCGCTTTAACGAAACGCTCAGCGGTGGCGGGCCCACGGTGTTTGATGATGGCTACCACAAGTTCAGCGTGGCGATGTATTTGCTGGGCGACGTGGAGAAGGTTTGCGCGTGGATTGACAGCACGCAAATTCTGCCCGGCGTTGCGCTGGATACCCCGGCGACGATCATGTTCAAGTACAAAGACCGCCCGCTGTATGGCGTGTGGGACGTGATGAGCAGCGACGAAATGTATGTGCAAAGCAAGTATTACACTTGCGATGAGCGCGTGGAAATCACGGGCTCGCGCGGGGTGATTTGGATTACGCGCTGCACGGCAGTTATGCAGCCCGAGGTCGCGCCGGTGATCATGTATCGCGACGGCGAAACCACGGAATATTGGGACATGAAGCACGACTGGGCGGATTCGTTTGAACATTGCTCGCTGGATTTCATCGACAGCGTGGTCAACCAACGCGAGCCGATGCTCACCGGCGAACGCGGGCGCGAGGTGCTCAAGTTTGCCCTAGCGGCCATTGATTCCTCGGCGCAGAACAAAGAAATCCACCTCGACGACTACGAAGACAAAGCCGTGCTGAAACAAAGAGGCTTGCTTGGCTCGCTGTTTGGGAGACACAAATGAACATAACCGAAACGAGGAAAGCCGCAGCGGAAATCCGCAAACTGACCATCGCCGCCATGCAGTCGGCAGGTTATGGTCACATTGGCGGCAGCATGAGCATCGCCGATGTGCTGGCGGTGCTATACACCGACATCATGCGCGTTGACCCAAAGAATCCACGCGACCCAAACCGCGACTGGCTCGTGTTGTCCAAAGGACACTGCGCGCCGGGGCTGTGCGCGGCACTGGCACACAAGGGCTACTTCCCCAAAGAGGAAGTGCTCACGCTCAACCAAAACGGCACACGTCTGCCCAGCCACTGCGACCGCCTGAAAACCCCCGGCGTGGACATCAGCACCGGCAGCCTGGGGCAAGGGATCTCCATGGCAAGCGGGGTTGCGCTGGGCAACGCCATGCAGGGCATCAACAGCCACGTGTATGTCATCTTGGGTGACGGCGAGCTCAACGAAGGTCAAAACTGGGAGACTGCGCAGTTCCTCGCGCACCGACAGATGGACAACATCACCGTGATTGTGGATGCCAACCAGCGCCAGCTCGATGGCTACACCGAGGACGTTTGCAAGCAGTTTGACATTGCGGAGAAATTCCGCGCCTTTGGGTTGCACACCTTGGAATGCGATGGTCACGATGTGCGCGCGCTCCACGATGCGCTGGTGCAAAAACCGGCAGTGCTTGTGATGCACACGGAGAAAGGTCACGGCTGCAACTTTGCCGAGATACCGGGCTTCAACCACTACATGGTCATCACCGACGACATGGCGCGCGCCGCCTGCGAAGAAATTGACAGGAGGCTGACCGCATGACATATCCCCTTGAGCAAATCAAGCTCGACACCGTTGAGCTGCGTGCCGCCTACTGCGCAGCACTCATCGCCGCCGCCGAGCAAAACGACCGCATCGTCGCCGTTGACGCAGACGTGCAGTTTTCCATGGGCACAAAGCCGTTTTACGAGAAATTCCCCCGCCGCGGCGTGAACTGCGGCATCATGGAGGCACACGCCGTGGGCATGTGCGCCGGCATGAGCGCCACGGGCTTGGTGCCGTTTTTCCATGCGTTTGGGGTGTTCGCCACCCGCCGCGCGTTTGATCAAATCTTCCTCGCCTGTGCCTACCAAGACCTCAACGTGAAGCTCATCGGCGGGGACGCAGGCGTAACCGCAACGATGAATGGCGGCACGCACATGCCCTTGGAGGACATGGGGCTGATGCGCACCATCCCGGGCGCGACGATTATCGAGCCCGCCGACGCCGCCATGTTGCCCGCCGCTGTGCAGCATATGGCAAGCACTTGGGGCGTGCATTACATGCGCTCAAGCCGCCGCAACGCCATGCGGGTGTATCGCGACGACGCGCAGTTCACCATCGGCAAAGCCAATGTCCTCGCTCGCGGCAGCGAAGTGTGCATCATCGCCTGCGGCATCATGGTGTATGAAGCGCTGCGGGCGCACGCCATGCTGGCGCAGCAGGGTATCCGTGCCACGGTGCTGGACATGCACACCATCAAGCCCATCGACGAAGCCGCAGTCATCCACGCTGCAATGGCGTGCGGTGCGGTGGTCACAGCCGAAAACCACAACGCCATGAGCGGGCTGGGTTCGGCCGTGGCGGAGGTTCTCGTTGAGCACTGCCCGGTGCCCATGGAACGCGTGGGCGTGTTTGAGCAGTTCGGCGAGGTGGGCACACAAGGCTATCTGCAAGAAAAATTTGGCCTCACGGGCGAGGAAATCGCGCGCAAGGCAATCAAAGCAATGGGGAGGAAATAACCATGAAAATCGCAGTAATCAGCGAAGTCTCGGCGCGCGACAAAAACGGCATGATCGTCAAAGCCTTGCAAGAGGCAACGGACGCAGAAATCCTCAACCTTGGCATGAGCGAAAGCGGCGACGAGCCGGAGCTCACCTATGTGCACACCGGGCTGATGGCAGCACTGGTGCTCGACCAGAACATCGCGGACTTTGTGGTGGGCGGTTGCGGCACCGGGCAGGGCTTTTGCATCAGCGCCATGCAATATCCCGGCGTGACCTGCGGGCTGATTCAAAACCCGCTTGACGCATGGCTGTTTTCGCAAATCAACGCGGGCAACTGCGTTTCGCTTGCGCTGAACTACGGCTTTGGCTGGGCAGGCGACCTCAACCTGCGCGACCTGTTCGCCAAGCTCTTTGCCGACCCCGCCGGTCAAGGCTATCCCTTGCACCGCAGCGAAAGCCAAGCCGCCAGCCGCGCGGCGTTGGCGGGCATCGAAGCCGTGGTCAAACGCAACATGCGCGATGTCCTGCCCCAGCTGGACCAAGACATCGTTGGTCGTGTGTTGAATCACGCGCCCTTCAGCGCCCTTTTCGCATAATCTAAACCAGATAACGAACCCCCGCAGGCTGACGTAGCTTGCGGGGGTTTTGTCGCGCGCCCTTGAACCGCAATCGGATAAAAACACTAAAAATCGGATGTTTAGACGAAAAATTCGGAGAAATATTTGAAAAACACTTGACAAGCCCGCTGTTTCATGGTATAATGGGTTGGGAGGAGGGAATTTTTATGTCTAAAGAACTCGGCAAGGTTTTGTATGCGGTTTTGCAACGCAACTTAGCGCCAGGCATGACAATCGCCAGTCTTGAAAAAGCAGCCAAATGTTCCGAGGGTACCGTTCGCAAAATGAAGATAGATGGCTCTATACCAAGAGCGGATGCGCTGCATCGACTAGCCAATGTGCTGGGAACAACTTCTGATGAGCTAATGAGAGCAGCCATGGATGAGCTCGCCAAGGTGGAGCAAGGCGCTGAAGAAGCAGGTGTTATAGAAAAAACAGAAACCTTTCATAACTTCCTGCGCACAGTAGAACTCTTCCCAGATCGAGAGATTGAGTACCGCAAAGGAAACGAACGAATAAACTTGCTGCCAAAACGATAAATAAACATAGGAGGAGACAGTATGACCTGGTTACAACTTGTAGTCGCAGCAACCCTGCCGGTTCTCCTGAAGCTAGCCATCGATCTTATCTGGCGATGGCGAACTTCAAGGCCGCCACGACCACCGCGCCGCCGAACTCGTCGCGCCCAAAAGCACGACGACGAGAACCCGGAAAGTTAGCAGTGCCTCCGTCAAAAGTCAACTGTTAACAAGCGCCCTCTGCATGCAACAAACACATGCGGAGGGTGTTACTTTATAAGCAACAAGCAAAAAAGAACTCGTCGCACCCAAAAGCACGACGAGAACCCGAAGCAACAAACGGCAGCCTCCGTCAAAAGTCAACCGCCTATCGCCGCTGATTATTATACCACAACTGAGCAAGTTTGTCAACCCCAAATCTCAGCTTGACACAGTCCTCCTCAAACCAAAGTGAATGCTATGTGCCGCTGGCGCGCCTTAACCTCAATGCAGTCCCTACAAATAATATTCCTGCTCCACCTCTGCGGCAAAGTCCAGGCGCTTGAGCAGCCGCTTGCGCAGGTCTGCGAAGTCCGACGTGCCGCGATTGCGCGGGTAACCCATGGGCACGTCAATAATTTCGGCAATGCGTCCCGGGCGCGGCGCCATCACAATGATTCGGTTGCTCAGATAGATCGCCTCGTCCACATCGTGCGTGATGAGCACCATGGTGTTGCCGCGCGCCTGCCACAGGCGAATGATTTCGTCTTGCAGCACCATGCGCGTGAAGCTATCGAGAGCACCCAGCGGTTCGTCCAGCAGCAGCACATCCGGCGACACCGCAAGCGAGCGGATCAATGCCGCGCGCTGGCGCATCCCGCCCGACAATTGGTGCGGGTAGGCGTCTGCGAACTCCGCAAGCCCTGCTGTTTCCAGCAGTGCGCCCACGCTGCCGCCGTTTGCGCCGTAGCGCCCCGACGCCTTGAGCGCGAAGATGACATTTTTGCGCACCGTTAGCCAAGGGAACAACGCGTGCTCCTGGAACATCAGCCCGCGGTCGGGGCTGGTGCCGTGCACCGGCTTGCCGCCGCACAGGATTTCGCCGCCGGTGGGCGCTTCAAGCCCTGCAATCGTGCGCAGCAAAGTGGACTTCCCGCAGCCGCTTGTGCCAACGATGGACACGAACTCGCCCGCCGCAATGGTTAGGCTTAGGTCCTCAATTGCGCAGAACTCGTCGTCGAATGTTTTGTTCAAGTGTTTGATTTCGATTGTACCGGTCATGCTCCGCCCTCCTTCCAGCGCAATGCGCGGCGGCGGGCTACGCCAAGCACGGCGTTCACGGCGAAGAATGTCACCGCGATAATCACCACCGCGCCATACATCCCCGCGAACTCTGCCCAGCCGCGTTGCCAGTTGATGTACCAACCGAGCCCGGCTTCCACGCCCATCATTTCGGCAATCAGCAGCGCCGTGCAGGCGATGGACATCCCCTGCGTTAGCCCTTGAAAGATAAACGGCGATGACGCGGGAATCGCGACCTTGAAGATCATCCCCGGTTTTGACACGCCGAAGGTACTTGCGGCCTCAAAGGTGCTTTTGGGCACGTTGAGCACGCCGTTCATCGTGGTCGCCGTCACGGGATACCACACCGCAAGGGCGATGAGAAACACCGCGCCGCCGAACAAGCTGCCTGCTAAGATTAGGATAATCGGCAGCCAGGTGACAGGCGGGATTGAGCCGAAAAGTTTCGTCAACGGTTGCACCCAATAGCGCGCCTTCACCGACCACCCCGCCGCCACGCCCGTGATGATGCCCAGCACCACGCCAATGGCATAGCCCGTGAACAACAGCCGCAGCGAATGCCCCAGCGAGGTTAAAAGTATTGCACGATCGCGGATGATGGCGTTGAGAATAGCGTCCGGCCAGGGAACAAACGGCTGCGGCAGCCAGCCGGTTTTCAGTGTGGCGAAATCAAACAGCAGCACCAACAAAAAGACGACCGTGAGCAGCGGCGCGCGACGGCGCAACTGGGTGTGGGCGCGTTTGGAGAACACGGCGGCAACATTCCACGCGGCAAACGCCAAGGCAAAGAAGCCCATGAACCAAAGCCAGACATTGGTTGGCGCATTTTGGTCAAGCGGTGTGAACTCGCGAAAATTCGGCACAAGCACGTATTGCAACATGACCAGCACCGAAACGACGAGCGGCAATGTGCAGATGATACGATTTTTCATGGTTAGCCTCCTCAATAGCCAAATGGTTAAGCACTTCTATCGTGCGCAGCAGGGGGGCAGTTCATCACCGCCGATGTGTTGCAGTTGTGCGAGCGCGGATGCCAATGCGGGATCAAGCTCGACGTGCTGTTCACTTGAACTGCTGTCGATGCCTAACGGATGCCACACTTGCGCGCGCACCACCGCGGGGTCAAGCGCCGGATTGACCACCCCCATGGCTTGGAACTCGTGAATCGAGGTCATCAGCGTTTGCTCAGTCAGGTCGTGCGGCATGCCCCAACGCCAGTTGCTCATCAGTCCAACAACATAGTCAATGTCCACCCCTGCGCTAACATATCCGTGCTCAATCATCAACTGCACGCCCAAGCGTTTGTTTTCATCGCTTTCGTCAAGCCAACGTGACACACGATACACCGCGCGGGTGATGCGCTCGGCGGTTTGCGGGTTCGCGTCAATGAACGCGCCTGTCATGCCCAGCACACAGCAGTTGTCGTCGACAAAATCTTCGTCGTCCAGCGAGCGAATCACCCGCAGCAGACCATCTTCCACAAAGCGCATGCCCACTTGGTCGGGGATGACGGCCACTTGCACATCACCGTTTTGCAGCGCAATCACGGCTTCTGCCGCGGGGAAATCACGAAAAGTAAAATCGCCCGGTGCAAGCCCTGCACGATACGCAAAACGCAGCGCAATGTTATGAAACGCCCCGCCAATTGCCCCGCTCACCGCGATGTTCTGCCCGGGTGCAAGCGCGGTGATGTCGGAATCCGCCAGCACAAACGCAGATGCGCAACCCGTGTGCAGCCCCAGCGTGAAGCGGATGTCGATGCCCTGCGTCACCGGCACGAACCAGCCTGCGAGCATCCCCGCCACGGTGTCGATGTGCCCGGCAGCCAGTGCGTCGCGCGAGCTAACCAGATCACCCGTGACGACGATTTCAGTGTCCAGCCCTTCCTCGGCAAAAAAGCCCATGATGTGTGCGAGGGGGATCGCAGCTTGGCACAGCCCGCCTTCAAAGCCCAAGCGAATGGTGCGCGTGCCACCGGCTTCTTCCTCAAATGTGGCAGGCGGAGCAGCCGGCG
>WQRM01000034.1 GCA_009786735.1 Oscillospiraceae bacterium
GATGACGTTGAGCACGCCGTCAGGCAGACCGGCTTGTTTGTACAGCTCGGCGATGCGCAAGGCGGTGCGCGGCGTGGGCGACGCAGCCTTGAGCACCATGGTGTTGCCGCTGGCGATGCATGCGGGAGCCATCCAGCCCATGGGGATCATCGCAGGGAAGTTGAACGGTGCGATACCCAGGAACACGCCAAGTGGCACGCGGCTCATCACGGTGTCGTAGCCGGTGGAAGTGTCCATCATGTTTTCGCCCAGCAGTTGCAGCGGCGCGCTGATGGCAAGTTCTGTGCCCTCTTTGGCTTTGAGCACGTCGCCCAAGGCTTCGTCCCACACCTTGCCGTGTTCTTCGGCAACGAGTTGGGTGAGTTCGTCCATGTGTTGGTCGAGCAGGTCGCGCAGGCGGTAGAGCACTTGTACGCGCTTCATCACCGGCGTGGCCGACCATGCGGGATAGGCTGCCGCTGCCGCCGCAACTGCGGCTTCGACTTCCGTGGCGGTGCAGCTGGGCACTTGGTGGGTGGTTTCGCCGGTGCTGGGGTTGTAGGCAGGGGTGAATTTGGTGGTGGTTGAATCAACGAATTGGCCGTTGATGAAGGGGCGTAAGGTGGTCATGTGGGAGGTTCCTCTCATAAGTTTATCGCCGCAAGAATTTTATCGGCGAGGGCTTGCGGTGGCAATTCATCAGTTTGAAAACGTAGCTCATTGGGCAACGATGGTCTTGTCGCAATGGCACGGCTGATTTCGATTGCGCGGTTAGCATCGCGAAACTCGTTGCCGTTGTCGCGCGTGTGGATGCGCTCGCGCAACGTTGAGTTGGCAGCTTGCAGCGTTACAATCCGCACATTCGCAGTACCAAACGTGTCAGAAACTTCTATCACACGCTGGTCGGTCAAGTCGGAGAGCAAGATAGTTTCAAAGCCATGCTTGCGATAATTTTCCGCAACAAGCAGAAGATTTTCGAAGCTCAGTTGCTCTTCGGTCTCATAAGAAATTTCGGTGAAGGGGTTCAAATGGCGGAATTCGGGTATCCAACCAAACTCGAACCAAGGGCATTTCAATCGTTCGTGCAGCAAAGCCGCAACGGTTGACTTCCCGCTACCCGGTGGGCCGTGCACAACAATCAAGGAAATCAGTGCTCACTTCCCCTCCAGCAGCCATGTATGGTCGGGGTGAAAATTGCGCTCATCCCAGGGGTAGCCGTCAAAGTGGCGAATCATCCACACGTACATCATGCGATAGCCCGGTGCGGTGACTTGCGGGTGGTATTTCCCGCCCTCGATGGCGGCGAATGAGCGGTCACGGATTTTGTGCACGCCATCGTCGAGGAAGCACGCGCCAAAGCCCTGCGGCTTGTCGAAGCGGTAGTAGTACACTTCCGGGTGGGGGTGTTCGTGCGGCGGGTAGCTGCTCCAGCCGCCTTGGGGTTGCACGATTTCGCCGCAGACCATGTTGGAGTACGGCGCGTTGTGGATGTCGAAGTAGGTGGTGACGCGGCGTTCGGCTTTGCCGTCGAACTGGCCTTGTCCGAAGGTGTCGCGGCGGGTGTTTTCGGGGGTGTAGAACTGCGAAGGAAATTCGCGATCGTTCTTAGTGGACTGGACAAGGATTTCGCTGGGTGTTTTTTCCAGCAGATAGATGGTAACATGCGTATAGCGCGGCACATGTAGGCAGTAACCCGCGTGGTCAATGGGGTTAACACGCTTGGCGTTCACGACATAGCTGCCGTTCACTGGGCATTCTACACCCATTCCGACATTGCCCTCCAGCAGAACAATTGCAGTTTCTTCCTCTTCGCTGTAAATCTCGAGCGTTTCATTATGCAGTCGTTCCACAGTGATGTTCATCATCATGCTGCTGTCGGCGCGGCAAAGTTGCTGCGTGTCGCCTGGTTTCAGATAATCAAATTCCATGTTTGCTCCTGTACCCCCACCGTCACGGCAAGCCGTGCCACCTCCCCCAAGGGGGAGGCATCAACTAGGCGGGTTCATTTCAATGAGATGTTTTCAAGCTCGAAAATTGCAACGTAAAGTCAGCGCAGACGGTTGAAGCCTCCCCCTTGGGGGAGGTGCCCCATAGGGGCGGTGGGGGTTAAGCTACAATCTCCGCAATTTTCACCGGGCGACCCTCTTTCGCGCTGATGGTGGCCGCAATGCCGATGCGCACAGCCTCAAGCCCAGCTTGGGCATCCACAGGCACGGGGGTGTCGTTCACCACCGCGGCGATGAACTCCGTGAGCTCCGTGGCGAAGGCCTGCATGTAGCGCTCCAAGAAGAAAAACAGCGGCTTCTCGCCCGTCACGCCATTCGCGTCAGAGATTTGCACGGTGCTGGCACCATCGTTGGCGCTGGCGGCTGCCCCCGCAGAACCGAAAACTTCCGCTCTTTGGTCATAGCCATAGGCGCAGCGGCGGCTGTTGTCAATCACCGCAAGGGCACCGCTGGCGAGCTTCATGGTGATGACCGCGCTGTCGAAGTCGCCTGCTTCGCCGATGGCAGGGTCAACGAGCACGGCAGGCTGAGTGAACACCTCCACCACTTCGTCGCCGGACAGATAGCGCACCATGTCGAAGTCATGAATCGTCATGTCCAGGAAGATGCCACCGCTGCGGGCAGCGTACTCGGCGCTGGGCGGTTCGGGGTCACGCGAGGTGATTTTCACCAGCTCAACCTTGCCGATTTTGCCTGCTTCCACGGCGTTGCGCACGGCGCGGAAGTTGTGGTCAAAGCGGCGGTTGAAGCCCACCATGTATTTCAGCTTGGGCTTGGCTTGCAGGGCATTGAGCACAGCGTTGATGCGCCCGATGTCGTGGTCAATGGGTTTTTCGCAGAACACATGCTTGCCCGCGGCGATGGCTTCCAGCGAAATTGCGCTGTGGGTGTCTGTGGGCGAGCAAATGAGCACGATGTCGATGCGGTCGTCGTTGAGGATGTCTTTGTAGTCTTTCGTGGCGGCGGCGATGCCGACCGTTCTTGCCCAAGCGATGGTTTCGTCGTTGAGCATGGGGTCAGCGATGGCCACGACCTTGGCGGTGTTGACGTAATTCGCGATGGATTGTGCGTGCACGCGACCAATGCGGCCTGCGCCGATGATGCCGATGTTTTTCATGTGATTCTCCTTTATGTTTTGATTAAGTGAAAAAAGTATACAGTGCAAGCCCTAGACCGCACAAGATTAAGATGCCGCTGACCACAAAATGAGAAAGATACCGCTTGTCGTTCGCGAGCGCCACATCGGTGTTGGTGTAATAAACCGGCAGCTGAAGCGGTTGCTCGGTTTTGCTGAAACCCAGCTCGACCATGCCTTCGCGCGGTTGGGCGTTGTCATCAACCCAAGTTAGCGTGAGCAGCGTGTGGCGGCGGTCGATGGTGATGTAAATGACCGTGGCCTCGGCAAGCTTGCCCTCTTCTTCAATTTTCTGCTTGCTCCAATATCCCCGCAGTCCCAGCGCGGCACAAAGCACGCCGAGTGCGGCAGACATGAACACCCAAAAATAACCATGTGGGATGGGCAAAATCAGCCCCAGAAGGGCGAAGAGCGCGTAAAAAACCGCGTTAAAGCATCCGCCCGGCGTGCGGGCATACAACTTGCCCGCAGGCACTTCCGGTTTAGCTTTGGTTGTGTTTGCCTGGCAGTGTTGGCAATGGGTGGCGAGAACCGGAATCAGCTTGCCGCAGATCGAGCATTGCATGGGCACTCTCCTTTGCGCTAGCGCAGAAATTCAAGGTAAAAGTGAAAGAGGCAAAGCGCAATCACAACTGCGCCACAGAGGAAATGTGAGCGACCGAGTGTGCAGTCTTGGCGCGCCACGCTGTTGTCGTCGTAAAGCACGTTGACGGTCGCCGTGGTGCTTATGTTACCGGGCAAGTTAACGGTGCCGCTGCGAGGCTGCCCGTTGTCGTCCGCCCATGCGAGCGAAATGCGGATGAAGGGATGCGTTCTGATGCCGGTGATGGTGGCTTCGGCGTGCTTGCCGTGTTTCTTCAAGCGCTTTTGCCGCAACCGCAATCGAACGCCGCAACACAGCAGCCCAATGCCAACCAAAACGCCAAGACAAATCAAAATGAGAAGGACGATGCTGAAACGCTCCATGGCATTCTCCTTATTGATGTGGATTGGTGTGGTTGGATTGCGTGTCCGGTACAGCCGGTTGCGGCGGCGTGATGTTGCGCAGGAAGAGGCTTTGGCTAATGTATTCGTCGCTGCCCATGTAGGTGCGCACACGCACCGAGCGTGCGAAATACAGGCAAAACAGCGCGTAGATTGCCAGATCAAGCAGCGGAAGCAGTGATAACGAAGAAAAAAGAGAATTTTCCGTAACGAACAGGCCAAAAATGTGCAACACCACGCCCGCAATGGTGAGAAGCATGGAAATTTCATAGGTACGCAAGAACTTTGGGCTCTTCCGAAGCAGCTGCTTGATGGAAATGACAGCTGTAATGCTCGATGCGAAAAACACGAGCATCTGCACAGCAAACATGTATATGGATTCCACAGAAAGAATCTCGTAGCCATACAGTCCCAAGTCTTCCGCCATGTACGGTTGAGACAGCACCCAAACGCCCAGCGAAAAAAATGCAAGACCGATGCCGACAAGCACCAAGGCGATGATCAGCAAAACGCGAATCACTTGAAGGAACGAGAGCATGCCGCCAATGCGTTGGTAGGGGTGTTGTTGTTGCGGCATGCCGTGGTATGGCGCTTGCGGGTAGGGCGGTTGTTGGAAGGCGGCGGGTTGCACGGGAGCTTTCAGCCCGCATTCGGGGCAAAAGGCGGCGGTTGGCGGCTTTTGTGTGCCGCATTGTGGGCAATACATGGTTGACCTCCTAAGTGTGATGAATTTCGTCGCTGTCGTCCGGCACTGCGGGCTGTGGCGGCTTGACTCGCTTGAGGAAAATGCTTTGGCGGATGTACTCATCGCTGCCCATGTAGGTGCGCACCCGCACGGAACGGACGAAATACAGCAGCCAAGCTCCGACCACGATGACCGAAAAGGTCAGAAGAACCGGTAGACTGGAGAAAATAACCAGTTCCGGATCGGGTGGCCAAAGCAAGTTGCGCAATACGGTGCTACCCAAATTAACGATAAAGTATAACTCAAACATGCGCAGAAACTTGGGCTTGCGGCGCAACAGCATGGCAAGACAAACGATGTAAAATGCACTGGTGCCGGCGCTGAGAAAGAACTGGAAAATCAGATGAATATCGCCGCTCGCCAAGAAGTCGAATAAACTTTGCATAAAAGTTATCGGCACCATGATGATGACGATAATCATGCCAACCTGCAACCAGCGCAGCACGCCGCCAATCTGCTGGTAGGGATGATGCTGCGGCATGGCATGCTGATGCGCGTAGTATGGAACTTGCGGGTAGGCATGCGCAGATTGCACGGGAGCTTTCAGCCCACATTCGGGGCAAAAAGCAGCGTGCGGAGGCTTTTGTGTGCCGCATTGTGGGCAATACATGGTTGACCTCCTATTAGATATTCGCAGTTTCTTTGATGTAATTGCGCGCCTTGAGGGCATACTCGAAGGGGTTGGCGATGGCGGGATCTTGTTCGGCTTCCACCACGAACCAGCCTGCGTAGTTGGCTTGGTCGAGGATGGCAAACAGCGGCGCGAAGTCCACGCTGCCGTCGCCCGGCACGGTGAATGCACCCGCACGCACCGCTTGCAGGAAGCTCATGTTTTCGTCACGCACGCGCTGCACCACCGCAGGACGGATGTCCTTGAGGTGCACATGCGCCACGCGGCTGATGTGCTTTTGCAGCACGCCCACGGGGTCAACACCGGCGAAGCTCAAGTGGCCGCTATCGAACAGCAGATGCACTTTCGCGGGGTCAGTGCCTTGCATGAGTTTGTCAATCTCTTCTTCAGTCTGCACCACCGTGCCCATGTGGTGGTGGAACGTGAGCTTCATGCCGCGTGCGTTGGCGATGTCACCGAGCCTGTTCAAGCCGTCACACAGGGTAGCCCACTGGGCATCGTCCATCACGGGTTTTTCGGCGAAGACAGCTTTGTCCGTGCCTTGGACGCTGAAGCTTTGCTCACTTGCGCCGATGACTTTCGCGCCCAAGTATTGCAGGAAGTCCAGCTCGCGCTCGAAGTCGGCGGCGACTTGCTCGAAAGGCTGGGTCAGCAGCAGGCAGGTGAACCAGCGGTTGCAGATGGTGAGCCCGCGCAGGTCGAGCGCATGTTTGAGCACGGCGCGGTCGGCGGGATACTTATTGCCCACTTCGCTGCCGGTATAGCCCGCAAGCGCCATTTCGCTGATGCATTGCTCAAAGGTGTTTTCTGCGCCGAGGTCGGGCATGTCGTCGTTGGTCCAAGCGATGGGTGCGATGCCGAGTTTTACGTTAGTGAAAGCCATGTGAATTGTCTCCTTTATGTTATAGCTAGTGAGATTTAAGATTTGTTAAGTGAAATAGTTCCAAAGAGTTTGGAAAAAGGCTACGACCATAAGCAAAATTCCGAATGGGATGAGAAGGACTCCCAAGCCAAAAATTATGCGGAGAATATCAATCATCATGTCCTCGCTTTCTGTCATTAAACCCAAAATGTCACAGCCGTGAGGGCCAGCGTGAACACCGCACCGCCAACCACCAGCCCATATGTGCCCCAAGGGCGTGGCGCGGCGGGCGTGTTGGCGGTTTCGGCGCGGTGGCGCGCAAGCAGCACAATCCCAGCCCCCAAGGGCGCAATGCCCAGGAGGATAATGAGCGTTAACATAAACCCAACGAAATAATTCATCACCATGCCCTCGCGTGTTGCAGATTCTCTTCTTTTTCAGCGTGCTTCGCTTGCCCGACCTCGCTGGCGTTCGCCGCCGCAAGGCCCGTGTGCCACCAGCCGCCATAGCCATCGGTCATCGTCTTGGGCAACACTTTCAGGTCAATGAGCGTGCATTTTTCTTGCGTTTTGCTGTCTTCCAACGCGGCGATGAGCTCAGCTTTCGTTTTCGCGGTGTAGGTCACGCAGCCCATGGCCTCGGCAAGTTTGGCGTAGTCAATGTTGAGCAGGTGGCCATCGTGCGTGCGAAACTCCGTGCCGAGGCTAGCGCAACCGCTGCCCATTTGCAGGTTGTTGATGCAGCCGAAGCCTGCGTTGTCAAACAGCAGCAGGTTGATTTTCTTGCCGTATTGCATCGCCGTCACCAGCTCGCTGTGCAGCATGAGGAAGCTGCCGTCGCCCAGCATGGTGTAGCATTCTTTCGCTTCGTCGGCGAGCTTGCAGCCCAGCGTGGCGGCAACTTCATAGCCCATGGTGCTGTAGCCATACTCCATGTGGTAGCTGTTGCGGACGTTGGTCTCCCACATGCGCTGCAGGTCGCCGGGCAGGCTGCCGCTTGCCCCCACGATGATGGCATCGTCCGCAATGTGCTCGCGGATGGCGCAAATCGCCTCGGTTTGCGTGAGCGTGCCGCCCACATCACGGATGAAATCGGGCACATTGCTGGGGTTCTGCGCACCCACCAGTGTGCTGAAGTTTTCGTCATACGTATAATCTGCAAGCCGTTGCATTTCGGCTTGCCATTCGGCTTTGGCGGCAGCAATTTCGTCGCCCCACTGCGCTTGATAGTCACCCAGTTGCAGCGCCGCAAGGGTTGCTTTTGCATCGCCCACGAGGTCATAGCCGTCCATCTTCTGTGCGTGGAATTTGCTCGTGTTGATGTTGACAAACTTGCAGTCTTGCGCAAACAGCCACTTGCTGCTGGTGGTGAAGTCGCTCAAGCGGCTGCCCACGGCGATGACCAAATCCGCTTGCTTGGCGATGCGATTCGCCGCACTGTTGCCGGTCACGCCAATGCCGCCAAGGTTGAGCGCATGGCTTGCCGGTGCAGCGGACTTGCCCGCCTGCGTTTCGGCAAAGGGGATGCCATGTGTCGCGCAGAACGCCGCGAGGGTCTCTCCCGCTTCGCTGTAACGCACGCCGCCGCCGCAAATCACCAGCGGGCGTTTGGCAGCGGTGATGCGCGCAATCGCTTCGGCAAGTGCCTCCTGCGTGGGGAGCGGGCGGTCAATGCGATGCACGCGCATGGCGAAGAAGCTTTCGGGGAAGTCGTAGACCTCGCCCTGCACATCTTGCGGCAAGGCGATGCACACAGCGCCGGTTTGCGCGGGGTCGGTGAGCACGCGCATGGCGTGCAGCATGGCAGTCATGAGCTGTTCGGGGCGGTTCACGCGCGCCCAATATTTGCACACGGGCTTGAAGGCATCGTTGGTGGTGATGCTGTCGTCGTGCTCTTGCTCAACCTGTTGCAGCACGGGGTCGGGCTGGCGGCTGGCGAAAGTGTCACCGGGCAGCAGCAAGAGGGGGATGTTATTCACCGTGGCGCAGGCTGCAGCAGTGACCATGTTGGCAGCACCCGGGCCAATGCTGCTTGCGCAGGCGATGATCTGGCGGCGGTTTTTTTGCTTGGCAAAGCCTGCGGCCATGTGCGCCATGCCCTGCTCGTTTTTGCCTTGGAAGAACGTCATGTCGCCCGCGAACTGCTCAAGTGCTTGACCGATGCCCAGCACGCAGCCGTGACCGAAAATCGCCGCAACGGCGTGCACGAATTTCTCCTGCACGCCATCGAGCGAGACATATTGATTGTCCAAAAATTTCACAAGGGCTTGGGCAACAGTTAGTTTCATGGTGATGTCCTCTTTACTGTAATGTGATGGTTTCGGTAACAAATTCGCCGCTGGCGTTTAGGTATTCCACGCGCAATTGGGTGGGGTTGAGGAACTCGGCGCGGATAAGTTGCTCGGTGATGCTCGTTACGCCATGGTAGCCATCGCACCAAGCGTCAAGTTGTGGATGAAAACGACGCAGTTGCGGGTCAAACATGTCGTGCACAACCAGCGTTTCGTTGGTTGCTTCTGCAGACCAAAACACCAGCCCATAGCCCTGCGCAATCACGTTGATATACTCGGGAGAATAGATTCTTTGCGCGGTGTCAAAAAAACGAGTTGTCATATGTCCTGTGCTTATGGGAATATCCATTCGCATCCAATTGTTATACCCGGCACCTCCACTTGCATCGCTGAACTGTGGTTTACGACTGATATGCTGTTGCCTGAAAAATTCATTGCCGTTGATGTCAAGGATGAGAATACCCATGCTGTTATCTTCGTTGAAAAAACCTCTAAAATGTGGACCACTGCGCCACAAATACAATGGCTCGGCGGGTGGCGTTTCCGCACAAGCCCACAGCACAACAGCCACAAGCAACACACAGGCGAGCACTTTCACAGCACGGGTCATGACGGACAAACCTCCAGTTCATAATCCACGCCCGCGCGCGCACCCACGGCATCAAATGCGGCGGTGGCGCAGCCCATGGCGAGGTCGGGCGTGTTGTTGTCGCGGCTCAAGTGCGCCAGCCAAAACCGAGCCGTGCCATGCCGCAGCAGCTTCGGCAAGAACTCCGCGCAGGCGGCGTTGCTCAAGTGCCCGCTGTCGCTCAAAATGCGGCGCTTGATGGCATACGGTCGGTCACACAGCTGCACCAAACGCGGCTCGTGGTTGGACTCAATCATCACGTTGTCGCAGCCCAGCAGAGCCGCCTGCAATTCATCGCTGAGATAGCCCAAGTCAGTCGCCACGGCGAACTTCTCGCCATCTTCGGCCTCGCAAACGTAGGCGCAGGGCTCAGCACAGTCGTGCGAAATGGCATGTCCGCGCACGAGCAATCCGCAGGTGGCGATGCCGTTGGGCGGCACGATTTCGGTATGTATGCCGGTGAGATCCACGCGCTCGACGAGAGCCCGCAGCGTGCCTGCCGTGGCGAACACCGGTGTGCCGTTTGCGCGGCAGAACACGCGCAGTGCGGCGATGTGGTCGGTGTGTTCGTGGGTGAGAAAAACAGCGCCAACCCGCCGAGGGTCAACGCCAATGTGATGCAGCGCGTTAGTGAGCTGCTTGGCCGAGCCGCCTGCGTCAACCAAAATGCCGCCGCTTGCGCCCCCGATGTAGGTGGCGTTGCACTTGCTGCCGGAGTATAACGGGGTTAATTTTGCCATATGTTTTCATAATTCCTTAAAGTGTGACTTCGGAACATTCACATGCCGATAGTCAGCATGTAGGGGCGGATGCAAATCCGCCCGAATTTTGATGCCACCGTATTTTATAGCCCGGACGGATTTGCATCCGCCCCTACAGGTTGCGGGACTGTTCAAAATGAATGGCATGCATCATTAAAATCAATCAATTCGCCTTTATCCGGGTTATTCACAAACGCATTATCTAGTGCAATGCAAAACATATCGTCGTCGTTTTCATCAACACTCATGCCACATTTCTCATTTCTGCATCAGTTTTTACGATCTTGCGGCGAATATCCGCGCCCATGGCGGCCAGCTTGCCCACGATATCCTCGTAGCCGCGGTCGATGAACTCGATGTTCTCCACCTCGGTTTCGCCGTGTGCCGAAAGTCCCGCGATAATCATCGCAGCACCGGCGCGCAGGTCATAGGCCTTCACCTGTGCGCCATGGAGCTCCTGCACGCCCTCAACCACGGCGATTTTGCCGTCCACGGTGACTTTTGCGCCCATGCGCACCAGCTGATCCATATAGCGGAAGCGGTTGTCGAAGATGCCCTCGTTGAGCACACTTGTGCCCTCGGCGCGGGTGAGTAGCGCGCCAAACTGCGGCTGCATATCCGTGGGGAAGCCCGGGTGGGGCATGGTTTTGATGTTGCAGCGGCGCAGTGGCTCATTTGCGGCAACGAGAATGCTGTCGTCGAACTCCTTGACCTGCACGCCGCACTCAATGAGCTTTGCGCTGATGCATTCCATGTGCTTGGGAATCACTTGCGTCACCAGCGCTTGCCCGCCGCTTGCGGCAATCGCGGCCATGTAAGTGCCTGCTTCAATTTGGTCGGGAATGGTGGCGTATTCGCAGCCGTGAAGCTCCTTCACGCCGTGGATTTTAATCACATCGGTGCCCGCGCCGCGAATGTCCGCGCCACAGGAGTTGAGGAAGTTCGCCAGATCAACCACGTGAGGCTCTTTGGCAGCGTTTTCCAGCACCGTCACGCCGCGCGCACGCACGGCAGCCAGCATGATGTTAATCGTTGCGCCGACGGACACAATGTCCAAGTAAATCGACGTGCCTTGTGGTTGGTTGCTTTGCATGCTGATAATGGCGTTTTGCTCAAACGACACCGCAGCGCCCAGCGCCTCGAACCCGCGAATGTGTTGGTCGATGGGGCGCACGCCGAAGTCGCAGCCGCCGGGCATGGCAACGCGCGCGTGACCAAAGCGTCCGAACAGCGCACCAAGGAGGTAATAGCTGGCGCGGCAGTGTTTGGTGAGCTCATAAGGCACTTCACCACTGTTGAAGTGCCGCGTGTTGATTTCCACGCAATGCTTGTTAATGCGCCGCACATCCGCGCCCAATTCGCGCAGGATGTTCAGCATCACCGTGACGTCGCTGATAAACGGTATATTGTCAATGCGGCAGCAGTCCCGCGTGAGGATTGTGCCTGCCAGCAGCGCCAGCACAGCATTTTTCGCGCCGGCAATTTCCACTTGCCCGCGCAGCGGCGTGCCGCCGTTGATAAAAATTTTCTCCAAACTCTTCACCCCATAAGTATCATTACGCCATTCACTGTTCTATTATATCACTTTTCTGCAGAAAAATAAAGTCTTTTTTCGCAATTATTTGCTCGCACGCTTGTCAATTTTTCTCAGCGATTGTCAGGCGCGCGCAAACCGTCAGCAATTCGGTGGCAACCACCAGTTCTTCCATCGGCGGGAAGGTCGGCGCGATGCGCAGGTTGCGGTCGAGCGGGNCATGCCCATGCGGGAAGGTCGCG
>WQRM01000035.1 GCA_009786735.1 Oscillospiraceae bacterium
TCAAGCGGGGTGGACAGCAGCTATATCGTCGCCACGTCCAACGTGCAAAAGACCTTCACCGTGGGCTTCGACACCGGCAGCCACTACAACGAAACCACCTATGCCAAAGCGCTTTCGGACGAGCTGGGCATTGAGCACCACAGCAAGCTGATCTCGGCAGACGAATACTTCGCCGCGCTGCCGGGGATTCAATACCACACCGACGAACCCTTGGCCGACCCCGCCGTGATGGCGCTGCACTTTGTGAGTGTTGTGGCGCGCGAGCATGTGCGCTGCGTGTTTTCGGGCGAAGGACCCGACGAGTTTTTCGGCGGCTACCACATCTATCGAGAGCCGATTTCGCTGCGGCATCTCACCCACTTGCCCAAGCCATTGCGCAAGTGCTTGGCGTGGCTGGCGCGCAATCTGTTGCCGGTTGGCATGAAGGGGCGCGACTTCTTCATTCGCGGCGGCATGACGGTGGAAGAACGCTTTGTGGGCAACGCGAAAATCTTCGATGACCACGAGCGGCGCAAGCTGCTGCTGCGCCCCACCGGCGCATCCTACACCGACGTGACCGCGCCTTACTTCGCCCGTGTGCAGCACCTGGATGACATCACCAAAATGCAATACGTGGACATTAAGCTGTGGCTGGACGGCGACATCTTGCAGGGCGCGGACAAAGTGCCGATGTCGCATTCGCTTGAGGTGCGCACACCGCTGCTGGACAAGGAAATCTTTGCGGTGGCGGCAAAAGTGCCCGCGAAATATCGCGTGAGCAAAACCGAAACGAAAATCGTGTTTCGGCGAGCCGCGCAGCGCAAGCTGCCCGAAAGCGTGGCGCAAAAGCGCAAGCTGGGCTTCCCCGTGCCGATTCGCGTTTGGCTGCGGGAAGACAAATACGCCGCGATGGTGCAGGCGGAGTTTGAAGGCGACACGGCGAGGCAATACTTCGACACCGCAGCACTGGTGAAGCTCATTGCGCAGCACCGCGCCGGCAAGTTCGATCACAGCCGCAAGATTTGGACGGTGTATACGTTTCTGCTGTGGCATCGCGCATATTTTTAGGCAAGCGAAATCCCCAAGCGTTGCGGCTTGGGGATTTGTTGTTTGTTTTGCTAAACCACACTGTTGAGGATTTGCGCATACGTGGGGAACGCCCAGTATTTGTTGGCAACAAGGGTTTCCAACTCGTCAACGACCAACCGAAGCTCGGTCATCGCGGCAAAGAGTTTGTCGCGGCTGAATCGCGCTTGCTCAAGGGCTCCGCGCTCTTGACCCGCTTGCAGCAGGGTATCCTCCAACGCGTTGAGCTTTTTCAGCATCAGCGAAGATGAGTTTGCAATCTTTTTGAGGAAATACTCCTCCAAGCCTTTGTCCACGCCGCCGCAGTCCATTTTGCGCCGCACCAAACATGCCAGCTCATTTTGATAGCTGATGCAAGCGGGAACGATCTCGCCTTTCACCATGTCTACCATCGTCAGTGCTTCGATGTGCAAGGTTTTGGCGTAGTTCTCCAGCAAGATTTCGTAGCGTGCGTGCAGCTCGGACTCGGTGAGCACATGGTGCTTGGTGAAGAGTTCCACGCTTGCGGGCGATACGAGTGTCGGCAATGCCTCCACCGTGGTGCGCAGGTTGGAAAGCCCGCGCGCGTGCGCTTCGGTGACCCATTCGTCGGCATAGTTGTTGCCGTTGAAGATGATGCGCTTGTGCGCTTTGATGGTTTTTTTCACAAGCTTCGCAAGCGCTTTAGTGAAGTCTTCGCTGCCCTCTAGGCTGTCGGCAAACTGCCGCAGCACTTCGGCCACCATGGTGTTGAGCACGAAGTTCGGGCCTGCCACCGAAAACGTTGAGCCAAGCATGCGGAACTCAAACTTGTTGCCGGTGAAAGCGAATGGCGACGTGCGGTTGCGGTCGGTGGTGTCCTGCGGGAAGTGTGGCAGCACGGTTACGCCGATTTCCATCGACTGCTGTTGCTGCGGGCAATAGGCCTTGCCGGACTCAAGGGCATCGAGAATGGCGGTGAGTTCGTCACCCAGGAACATCGAAATGATGGCGGGCGGGGCTTCGTTAGCACCCAAGCGATGGTCGTTGCCCGCGCTTGCGGCCGACACCCGCAGCAGGTCTTGATAATCGTCCACGGCTTTGATCACCGCAACGAGGAACAGCAAAAACTGCGCGTTTTCGTGCGGGGTTTTGCCGGGGTTGAGCAAGTTGATGCCGGTGTCTGTGCTAACGGACCAGTTGTTGTGTTTGCCGCTGCCATTGACGCCTGCAAAGGGCTTTTCGTGCAACAGGCAGGCCAAACCATGGCGGTCGGCAACAACTTTCATCAGTTCCATCGTCAGCTGGTTATGGTCGGTAGCGATGCTCGTGGTGGTATAGATTGGCGCAAGCTCGTGCTGCGCGGGAGCAACTTCGTTGTGCTTGGTTTTGGCGCAAACGCCCAGCTTCCACAGCTCTTCGTCCAGGTCTTTCATGAAAGCACTCACCCGGGGCTTGAGTGTGCCAAAATAGTGGTCGTCAAGGTCTTGCCCTTTGGGCGGACGAGCGCCGAAGAGCGTTCTGCCGGTGTTGATGAGGTCGGGACGCTTGAGGAATGTTTCTTTGTCGATGAGGAAATATTCCTGCTCGGGCCCAACTTCAGACACCACGCGCGTTGCGGTGGTGTTGCCGAACAGCCGCAGAACGCGCAGGGCTTGTGTCTCCAGGGCTTGCATGGAGCGCAGCAGGGGCGTTTTTTTGTCAAGGGCTTCGCCGTTGTAGCCACAAAAGGCGGTGGGAATGCACAGCGTGCCGTCTTTGATGAAGGCGTAGGAGGTGGTGTCCCACACGGTGTAGCCGCGGGCTTCAAAGGTGCAGCGCAGCCCGCCGGAGGGGAAGCTTGATGCATCGGGTTCGCCGCACACGAGCGCTTTGCCCGAAAATTCCATGATGATTTTGCCATCGCCATTGGGGGAGATGAAGCTGTCATGTTTTTCGGCGGTAGTGCCTGTCATGGGCTGAAACCAGTGCGTGAAGTGCGAGGCACCTCTGGCAACCGCCCAGTCTTTCATGGCGCTTGCCACCACGTTCGCCACTTCGCGGTCCAGGTGCGTGCCGCCGGAGATGGTGCGCCGCAGCGCCTTGTAGGTGTCTTTGGGCAGGTGTTCGCGCATGGCTTCGTCATTGAATACCATTGAGCCGAATAATTCGGGAATCTGTTTCATGTCAATCACCTTTCGGAATGTATTACTTTATCAAGTCGCTTAGTTCGCGACATAAAGTTGATGGTAGGGGTTCGTTGCGTTGGGGCAAAGCACATAAAATTGGCTTTGCAGCAGCTCGTTTGCGTCAAACGAAAAATGCTGTGCAAACTGCGTAACATACGCCGCGATTTCTTGCAGGTCTTCGGGCGTGGCTGCATGTTGGCTCACCTGTGCGGGCAGATGCTCAAGTGGCTGCTGTGCACGAATGAAAATCTTGCCGCCGTGCATGCCTGTGCCGGTGAAGTTGCCCGCTGGGCTGTCGGCGCAGTCCATGCTCAACACAACGATTAAACCGCCGGCCATGTATTCGCCCAAAAAGCTGCCCGCGCCACCGCCGATGACCAACACCGGCTTTTGGCTTTCGTATTCCTTCATGTGGATGCCTGCGCGATAACCCGCGCTTCCGCGCACGTAGATCTCGCCGCCACGCATGGCATAGCCGAGGGCATCGCCTGCGCTGCCGTGCACGATGATGGTGCCGTGGTTCATGGTGTCGCCCACGGCATCTTGCACATTGCCCTGCACGGTGATTTCGCCGCCGTCCAGATACGCGCCCATGGCGTTGCCGGGTGTGCCGCTCAGGTGCAGTGTTTCGCCGGTTTTGAGACCCGCGCCCAAAAAGCGCTCGCCGCAACAAGTGGTCATGTTGGTTCACCTCCCAGCGTTTTCTGTCGGTGTTCCCGGGTGAAGGCCATCAGCCCCGGTGTTTCGCAAATTAGCGCAAAGTCAATGCTGTCCAGCGGCGTTTGCTCGCGGATGAGGCTGGTGTAGATGCCCGCTTTGTCCACATCGCCGATGAGCATGAAGCCGTTGAGGCGGTTGCCGCTGTGGAACAATTTCTTGCCCGGTGCGGTGTAGACTTCGCCGGTGTAGTTGCCCGCGGTGACGATGTGCAGGCCGAAAAAGCCCACGGCGTTCATGGGAATCGCCTTGCCAAAGCTTGCGTTGCCGCCTGCCATGTTGATGCCCGCGCACTCGCCTTGCAAGAAGGCATTGGGCAACAACGCCATAACTTTGCTTTGCCCGCTGGCGATGTCGATGGTCTGCGTGCAGTCGCCCGCGGCGTAGATGTTCGCCGCCGTGGTTTCGCTTTTGTCGTTGACAACGATGCCCTGCTCAATTTGCGCGATGCCTTGCAGCAACGCGGTGTTCGGTCGCTGCCCCACAGCAAGCACCACGATGTCATATTCATTTGAAGGTTGCGCCGGTTGCCCCAGCGCAAACGCCACGCCGTGGCTTTCCAGATGCGCTTGCACTTGCGCGGCGCTTTCCGCATCCAAAATGGCGGGCAGAATTTGCGGCGCGAGGTCGGCTACCGTGACCTGCTCGACACGTTTGAGAATGCCCTCCGCGCATTTAAGCCCCACCAGCCCCGCGCCAATAATCAGCACACGTTTGCTTGGGTCAAGGGCGGCTTCAAGGGCAAGTGCGTCGTCTAGGGTGGTGAAGGTGAAGCGGTTCGGCACGCTATCGAGGCCTTCAATCGGCGGCACAACTGGCGACGCGCCTGTGCCCACCAGCAGCTTGTCGTAGGCAAGGGTGCTGCCGTCGGCTAACGTGACTTGCCCGGCGCTCACCTGTGTGACCTCGCCGTGCAGCAGCGCGCAATTGTGCGCGGCATAAAAATCGTCCGGGCGGTATTTCATGCTGTCACGCGTGGTTTTGCCCTGCAGCAGATAGGAAATGAGCGGGCGCGAGTAGGTGTGGTGCGGCTCGTGGGTGACGATGGTGATGTCGCCGTGCGGGTCAACCTGGCGAATGCCCTGCACCGCGCCGATGCCCGCCGCTGAATTGCCGATGATGACATACTTCATCGCGCAGCCCCCCTTTCCTCGAATACGATCGCACCGTTGGGGCAGCCGCGCACGCAAGCCGGTGTGCCCGCGCTGCTTTGCACGCACAGTTCGCACTTTTGCATCACGCCGTGCGCCGTGGAAGCCACTGCGCCAAAGGGACAAACCAGCACGCAGGTGCAACAGCCCACACAGCGGTCTTGGTCGATGGCGACCATGCCGTCGGTCACGGTCAATGCGCCGGTGATGCAGCTTTTCACGCACAGCGCGTCTTTGCAGTGGCGACACGACACCGCAAAGCTGATGCCGTCTTTCTCTTCAATGCGCATGCGCGGGTGGATTTTCATGCCTGCGAGTGCCCGTGCCATGTCGCGCTCGCCGGTGCCGGCGAAGGCACAATAGTATTCACACAAGCGACAGCCCAAGCACCATTGCTCGTTCACATAAATTTTCTTCATCAGCTACTCCCCCGCATGCCGGATGCCCAGGATTTCCAGCTCTTTCTCGTTTAAGCCAATTCCGCGCAACATTGACCGGTTGCCCTTGAGGCTTTCGATGGAATTGATGCCCATGCCGCCCATCATCTCTTTGATTTCGTGCCGCCAAGCGTTCATCAGGTTCACCAGACGGCGGTGCCCGATGTCGGGGTTCAGGCGGCGGGTGAGCTGTGGCTCTTGCGTGGCGATGCCCCAGTTGCACTTGCCCGCATGGCAGCTTCTGCACAGGTGGCAGCCCAGCGCCATCAGCGCCGAAGTGCCGATGTACACACAGTCCGCGCCCAGCGCCACGGCCTTGACGACATCTGCGCTGGAACGAATGCTGCCGCCGACGATGATGGATACGTTGTCGCGTATTCCTTCGTCGCGCAGGCGTTGGTCAACGCTGGCGAGGGCAAGTTCAATGGGAATGCCCACGTTGTCGCGGATGCGCGTGGGTGTTGCGCCCGAGCCGCCGCGAAAGCCATCAATGGCGATGATATCTGCGCCGCTGCGGGCAATGCCGCTGGCGATGGCGGTGACGTTGTGCACGGCGGCGATTTTCACAATCACCGGCTTTTTGTGCCCGGTGACCGTCTTGAGCGAATACACCAGCTGGCGCAGGTCTTCAATGGAGTAGATGTCGTGGTGTGGTGCGGGCGAAATTGCGTCGCTGCCCTCGGGAATCATGCGCGTGCGGGAGATGTCGCCCACGATTTTCGTGCCCGGCAGGTGTCCGCCGATGCCCGGTTTTGCGCCTTGCCCCATCTTGATTTCGATGGCGGCGCCGCTGTTGAGATACGCCGAGTGCACCCCAAAGCGCCCCGATGCCACCTGCACGATGGTGTTCGCGCCGTATTCGTAGAAGTCTTCGTGCAAACCACCTTCGCCGGTGTTGTAGAGAATGCCCAGCTCCTGCGCGGCGCGGGCGAGGCTTTCGTGCGCGTTGTAGCTAATCGAGCCATAGCTCATCGCCGAGAACATCACCGGCATAGACAGTGAAATCTGCGGCGGCAGGTTGTTGATCATGCGACCGTTTTCGTCGCGCTGGATGTCTCGCGGGCGCGCACCGAGCGACACCTTGGATTCCATGGGTTCGCGCAGTGGGTCGATGGATGGATTGGTCACCTGCGAAGCATTCAGCAGGATTTTCTCGAAGTATACGGGATACCGTTGCGGGCAGCCCATGCTCGACAACAGCACGCCGCCGGTGTCCGCTTGGCGATACAGCTCGTTGATGGTGCGGTTGGTCCAGTTGCTGTTGGGGCGATAGGTGTTGCCGCTTGGGATGATCTTCAGCGCGCGCGTGGGGCACAAGCTCACACAACGATGACAGTTCACGCACTTTGCGTCGTCGCACACCATTTTGTCGTGCTCGGACAGATATTCATGCACCTCGTTGGCGCATTGACGTTCACACACACGGCAGTTGATGCATCGGTCGCGGTTGCGCACCACTTCATGTTCAGGATATATCCAGTTAATTCCCATGTTCAACCTCCACAATCACGGGCTCGCCGCCCTTGGGCGCCCACACGCTTTCCAGTTGCGGCGCAATCACGCGGATGGCCGCTTCTTCGCTGGCGATATAGGTCATGTTGCCTTGTTCGCCCACCACCATGCTGCGTAGCTTGAGCCGGTCGTTGAGCGCCATCAGCCCGCCCTCGTGACCCACGAGGATAGAGAACGGACCGGTAATCAGCTGCGGTGCGAACATCACACGCAGATATTCAAGGGTTTCGCGCTCGGCTTGCGGCATGCGTTGAATCGTTTGCCAAAAAGGTGCTGCAATCACCGAGGAAATTTCCGGCAGCGTCAAGCCCTTCTTGCGGTGCAGATAATCGACGATGTAGGTGATGACCTCCGTGTCGGTCTGCAGGGTGCACTTGTAGCCATACATCTCGATGGCGCGGCGGTTGGCGTCGTAGGACGAAATTTCGCCGTTGTGCACCACGGCGTAATCCAGCAGCGCAAAGGGGTGCGCGCCGCCCCACCAGCCCGGCGTGTTGGTTGGATAACGCCCATGGGCGGTGAAGCACCAGCCCTCATATTCCTCCAGCCGATAGAACCGCCCCACGTCTTCAGGAAAACCCACCGCCTTGAACACGCCCATGTTTTTGCCGGACGAAAACACGTATGCGCCATCATACTGCGTGTTCACGCGGAACACACAGCGCGCCACAAACTCGCGTTCGTCCAGCTGGCTGTCGGTCAGTTTGCTGGGCAGCGGGGTGACGAAGTAGCGCCAAATATACGGCTCGTCGGTGATTTCTTTCATCTTGCGCGTGGGGATTTTCGACAGGTTGATGATGTCGAAATGGCGCTCGAAGAACGCCTCGCAGTCGCGACGCACTGCGGTGCTGTCGAAAAAAACATGCAAAGCATAGTAGTCTTTGTATTGCGGATAAATGCCGTAGGCAGCAAAACCGCCGCCCAAGCCATTGGAGCGGTCGTGCATCACGGCGATGGACTTGATGATGTCCTCGCCGCAAAAACGGCGGCCGCTTTTATCAATCATGCCGGATATCGCGCAGCCGGATGGAATGCGCACTTGCCCTTCACGTAGCATGGAAAAAACCTCCTGAAATGCAAAAAAGACACCCATCAACCACCCATAGCGGATGCTGATAAGCGCCTTTGCTTAGCCTACAGTATAGCAGAATTTCGCGCGGTTGTCAACCGTTTTTTGAAAAAATTTTAATTTTCATACAATTTGATAATCCCCTCGGCGATTTCCCGCTTGGCGGTGCGGGAGTCCATCGCCTGCTTTTCGATGTAGCGATGCGCCTGCTCTTCGCTCATGCTCAGCTGCGACACCAACATGCATTTTGCGCGGTTGATGATGCGGATGTCGTCAATCTTTTGCTGCAGCTGCACGTTTTCTGTTTGCATGCGGCGAATGCGGTTGTGCGCGGACTTGGCGAACATCAGCGCAGACCAAAGCGTGGGTTTGCTGATGGGCTTGGCGATGGTGAGCACGCCAGCACACTCGCACAGCGCAGACACCGCATCGTGGTATTCGCTTTTGACCACGAGAATCACTTGCGTTGTGCCCCGAGAAGCGATGTCGCACGATAATTTTTCGCCGGATTCGTCGCGCAGCAAAGAGTTGATGATGACCAGGTCGAAGTCTCGCTCGCACAGCCGCCGCCGCGCTTCGCCACCCGAGCGTAGCGCAGCAATCTGCTGCACACCGGCTTCATGCAACAGCTTTGTGAAATATTCGGCGCCTTTTTCCGAGCGGCTAACGATCAGTGCACTTTCCACTAAATTACCCCAAAGTAGCGTTGTGTGTAAAATTCTGCTTTGTCTTTCGCCGCAGCAAAGTGGGCGATTTCCGGTTGCTTGTGCGCAAGATAAACCGCAAGGAGCTCTTCGCCCAGCACGCGCTTGACGAAATCGCTTTGTTGCGCAAGCTTCAAGGCTTTTTCCAGGCTTTCGGGCAGCTGCGCCAGTGCGCTCGTTACGCTTGCGTCCGCCGCATACAAGTCGGCATCCACGGCTGGCGGCAGCGAAAGCGCTTGCTCAATGCCCTCGAGCCCTGCGGCAATGATCAGCGCAAAGGCAAGGTAGGGGTTGAGTGCCGGGTCGGGCGAGCGCAGTTCCATGCGCGCTTTTTCGCCGTTGGCGGCGGGAATGCGCACGAGCTGCGAGCGGTTTTCGTGTGACCACGAAACATATTTGGGCGCTTCAAACTTGCCGAAGCGTTCGTAGGAATTGGTGATGGGGTTGAGAAACAGCGTGATTTCCGGCGTTTTGGCGAGCACTCCTGCGATGAAGCTTTCGGCGGCCTCACTGTGTCCTTGACCCACGCCGCTGAAGATGTTCGTTCCGTTGTGCGAAAGCGACAGATTCACATGCAGCCCGCTGCCCACCGCGCCCAATATCGGCTTTGGCATGAACGAAGCAAACAGTCCGTTGCGCGCAGCAATGGCCTTAACCACGCTTTTGAAGGTCAGCAGATTGTCGGCACTGGTCAGCGCATCGCTGAAGCGAAAGTCAATTTCGTTTTGCCCGGGCCCTTGTTCGTGGTGCGACGTCTCGGGTGTCACGCCCATTTCCTCAAGGGTCAGGCAAATTTCGCGGCGAATATCCTCCCCGCGATCCAGTGGCGCAATATCCAAATAGCCACCGTGGTCAAGCGGCGTGGTGGTTGGTTCGCCGTCGTCGTCGGTGTTGAACAGATAGAACTCGCACTCCGCGCCCACATTGCAGGTGTAGCCCATGGCTTCGGCTTTCGCAACCACTTGTTTGAGCAGCGTGCGCCCATCGTGCAAAAAGGCAGCGCCATCGGGCGTTTTGATGTCGCAGAAAAACCGCGCCACGCGTCCCGGCCCTGGCCGCCAAGGCAGCAGGGTTAGGGTGGCTGGGTCGGGAAACAACAGCAAGTCTGAGCGTGTTACATCACGAAAGCCCAGCACAGCATGGGCATCAAACGAAATGCCATGCTCAAACGCGGCAGGCAGTTCACTGCCCATGATAGAAATGTTTTTTTGCACCCCAAACAAATCGCAAAAACCAAGCCGAACGAACTTCACATCGTTTTCTTGAACAAACTCCAGCACCTCGGCAGCCATTGTGCTCATCGAAAAGCCCCCTTAATTTATCATACAAACTATATTATAAAGTAAATTTGCCCGGTTGTCAATGAAAATTTGCTTGACAAACGCCACGAACTGTAGTATAATGGTAGTGATGCAAGCAGCAATGGCGCTGTGGGCTTTATTTTGCCCACGGCGCTGTTTTTTATTTTGAGGAGGGCTTGAGATGACCAAGTATATCTTCGTAACCGGCGGGGTGGTGAGCGGCCTTGGCAAGGGGATCACAGCGGCAAGCCTGGGGCGGCTGCTCAAGCAGCGCGGGATGAACGTTACCGCGCAAAAACTTGACCCCTACATGAACGTTGACCCCGGCACGATGAGCCCGCTGCAACACGGCGAGGTCTTTGTCACCGACGACGGCGCGGAGACCGACCTGGATTTGGGGCACTACGAGCGCTTCATTGACGAAAACTTGACGAAAACCAGCAACCTCACCAGCGGGCAAGTTTATCGCAATGTGCTTGACCGCGAGCGCGCCGGTGAATACCACGGCGGCACGGTGCAGGTGATTCCCCATGTGACGCAGGAAATCAAGGATTTCATCTATGCCGGTGCGCGCCACAGTGGCGCGGATGTGCTCATCACCGAAATCGGCGGCACGGTTGGCGACATCGAATGCCAGCCATTTTTGGAGGCGGCACGGCAAATTTCGTTGGAGCAAGGCAGCACAAACTGCCTGTTTATTCATGTCACACTGGTGCCCTACCTCAAGTGCAGCGGCGAGCATAAGAGCAAACCCACGCAGCATAGTGTGAAAGAACTGCGCAGCCTGGGCATTGCGCCCAACGTGATTGTCGCCCGCGCCGAGCAGCCGCTCGGGCCTGGCATCGCCGACAAAATCGCGTTGTTTTGCAACGTGAAGGCCGACTGCGTGATTGAAAACCTTGACTTGACTTCGTTGTATACCGCGCCGCTGATGTTCCACCAAAATGGTCTCGACCGCGTGGTGTGCCGCGAGCTAAACCTGCAAACGCCCGCGCCGGATCTCACCGATTGGCGCGCCATGACAGAGAAAATCGCTGCGCGCAAGCGGGAAGTCAGCATTGCCATTGTGGGCAAGTATGTGCAGCTGCACGACGCCTATCTTTCCATCATCGAAAGTCTGAACCACGCGGGCTTTGCACATGGCGCACGGGTGAACATCGCGTGGGTGGACAGCGAAAGCGCAACCCTCGCGCAAGACTTGCAGGGCGTTGACGGCATGATTATTCCCGGTGGATTCGGCGACCGCGGCATTGAGGGCAAGATTGCCGCCTGCCGCATCGCGCGTGAACAAGACATCCCGCTGCTGGGCATTTGCTTGGGCATGCAGGTGGCGGTGATTGAGTTCGCGCGGCACGTGTGCGGGCTGGATGACGCGAACTCCGCCGAGTTTGATGAAACCTCGCCGCACCGCGTGATTGACTACATGCCCGGGCAAGTGGGCAAGGTGGGCAGCGGCGGCACAATGCGTCTGGGTGCGTATCCCTGCAGCATCGCGCCGGGCACGCGCCTGCACGCGCTGTATCAAGCCGACGACATCAGCGAGCGGCATCGCCACCGCTTTGAGTTCAACAATGACTATCGCCAGCAGCTCACACAGGCGGGGCTGACGATTTGCGGCACCTCGCCGGACGACAGCCTCGTTGAGGCCATCGAGCTGCCGGGCAAGCGTTTTTTCGTGGGCGTGCAGTTTCATCCC
>WQRM01000036.1 GCA_009786735.1 Oscillospiraceae bacterium
CCGAGAATTTGCAGGCGGCGACGACTGCACTGGGCGATGAGGCGGGCGCAATCACATTGGCGTTTGAGGCGATTTCGGCGCTGCAGCAGGTGACGGAATATTTGTCCGCGGCGGATGAGCTCGTTGAACGTCTGCAAAGCGCTGCCTACGAGCTGCAGGAGGGCGCTGCCGACCTACGCGGCTTGCTGGACACCGCGACATTTGACCCCGCGCAGGCTGACGAGGTGCAGGCGCGGCTGGATGTGTACTATCGGCTTTCGCGCAAATATGGGAGCACAGAGTCGGATATGCTGGCGTTTTTGGAGCGTGCGCGCGCCGAACGGGCGTCTATCACGCAGAGCGATGCGCGCATTTTGCAGCTGGAGGAAGAGATCGACACGCAGCTGCAGCAGACCATCGCCCTAGCCAAGCAGCTGGCGAAATCGCGCCGCGCAGCAGGGGAGCAGTTCGCGCAGCGCGTGGCGAAAGAGCTCGCGGAGCTCGACATGCCCGGCATCACATTCGCGGTGCAATTCACCAAAATTCCGCTGCGACTCGAGGGCGGCGAAACCGCCGAGTTCCTCATCTCCGCAAACCCGGGCGAAGCGCCCAAACCCCTTGCAAAAGTGGCATCGGGTGGCGAACTTTCACGCGTGATGCTGGCGATTAAGGCCGTGCTTGCTGCCAAAGACAGCACGCCGACGCTCATTTTTGACGAAATCGACGCGGGCGTCAGTGGTCGCGCGGCGCAGAAAATCGGGCGAAAGCTCCGCCAAGTTGCGCAAGGGCGGCAGGTGATGTGCGTCACGCATCTGGCGCAAATCGCGGCGCTGGCAGACTGCCACTTGCACATCAGCAAGCATGTGCAGGCCGACGAAACGCAAACGTGCATCGAATTGCTCGACCATGAAGGTCGTCGTCGCGAACTTGCGCGAATCATGGGCGGCGAGATTATCACCCCCGCACAACTCGAAGCGGCAGAGGATATGCTGGCGCAACGCACATAGCAAAAAACCCACCATTTACTGGTGGGTTTAATTTTGGCAAAAAGCAGGGAATTAGTCGCACTCAATAACTGCGCCCGAGCCAACGGTTCTGCCGCCTTCGCGGATAGCGAAACGCAGGCCTTTTTCGATGGCGATTGGGGTGATGAGCTCAACGTCCATTTCCACGTTGTCGCCGGGCACACACATTTCAATGCCTTCAGGCAATGTGATCACGCCGGTCACGTCCGTGGTGCGGAAGTAGAACTGCGGGCGATAGTTGTTGAAGAACGGCGTGTGGCGGCCACCTTCGTCTTTGGTCAGCACGTACACTTGACCTTTGAACTTGGTGATGGGCGTGATGGAGCCCGGTGCTGCCAGCACTTGACCACGCTCGATGTCTTGGCGTTGCACACCGCGCAGCAATGCACCGGCGTTGTCGCCTGCTTCGGCGTAATCCAAGCTCTTGTGGAACATTTCCAGACCAGTAACCACAACTTTGCGGCGCTCGTCGGTCAGACCAACGATTTCCACTTCGTCGCCAGTTTTGATTTGTCCGCGCTCCACGCGACCGGTGGCTACGGTGCCGCGGCCGGTGATGGTGAACACGTCTTCAACGGCCATCAGGAAGGGCAGGTCAGCTTTACGGTCGGGGGTAGCGATGTAGCTGTCAACAGCGTCCATCAGTTCCCAGATCGGTTGCAGTTCCGGGGCATCCATGTCGCCGCCGGCATACTCAAGGGCTTTAAGGCCCGAGCCGCGGATAACAGGGATGTCGTCGCCGGGGAAGCCTTGCTCGCTGAGCGCTTCACGGATTTCCATTTCAACCAGGTCGAGCAGTTCGGGATCGTCCACTTGGTCGCATTTGTTCATGAACACCACGATGTAGGGCACGCCAACTTGGCGAGCCAGCAACAAGTGTTCGCGCGTTTGCGCCATCGGGCCGTCGGTGGCGGCGATAACGATAATCGCGCCGTCCATTTGTGCCGCGCCGGTGATCATGTTTTTGATGTAGTCGGCGTGGCCGGGGCAGTCAACGTGTGCATAGTGGCGTGCTTCGGTTTCGTATTCCACGTGTGCAGTGTTGATGGTAATGCCGCGTTCGCGCTCTTCGGGCGCTTTGTCGATGCTGGCGTAGTCTTTGAATTCTGCGCCGCCCTTCATGGCCAGGGATTTGGTGATTGCGGCGGTCAGCGTGGTTTTACCATGGTCCACGTGACCGATGGTGCCGATGTTAACGTGGGGTTTGCTGCGTTCAAATTTTTGCTTGCCCATGATAGTAGCCTCCTTAGTATTGTTCAGTTAAATTATAACAGATTAGAATGGAAATTGCAAGTGTTTTGCTGAAATTATTTTTACTTCTTCACTTTTTCGCTCATGATGTCTTCAGCAATGCTTTTCGGCACTTGCGTGTAGTGGCTGGGCTCCATCGAATACTGCCCGCGCCCTTGCGTGGACGAGCGCAGCGTGGTGGCGTAGCCAAACATCATGCTCAGCGGAACTTGGGCGTCAATTTGCGCGGCACCGCTGCGGTTTTGGGTGTCCAGAATTTGTCCGCGGCGCGAGTTGAGGCCGCCGATGACATCGCCCATGTAGTCATCCGGCACGTTCACCGAAACTTTCATGATGGGTTCCATCAGCACGGGGTCGGCTTTGCGCATGGCATCCTTGAAGGCCATTGAGCCTGCAATCTTAAACGCCATTTCGCTGGAGTCCACTTCGTGGTACGAGCCGTCATACAGCGTGACTTTGCAGTCCACCACGTTGTAACCCGCGAGGGTGCCGGCCAGCATGGCGCCTTTGATGCCCGCTTCAACCGCCGGGATATACTCCTTGGGCACTGCACCGCCCACAATTTCGTTGGCGAACTCGTAGCCTTTTTCGGGGTTGGGTTCAATGCGGATTTTCACGTGACCATACTGCCCGCGTCCGCCGCTTTGGCGTGCGTACTTGCAGTCCACATCGGCGAGCTTGGTGATGGTTTCGCGGTAGGCCACCTGTGGTTTGCCCACGTTGGCTTCAACCTTGAATTCACGCAGCATGCGGTCAACGATGATTTCCAGGTGCAGCTCGCCCATGCCGGCGATGATGGTTTGCCCGGTTTCTTCGTCGGTGTAGCATTTGAAGGTGGGGTCTTCCTCGGCCAGCTTTTGCAGGGCGATGGACATTTTTTCTTGCCCCAGCTTGGTTTTGGGCTCAATGGCCACACGGATAACGGGTTCCGGGAACTCCATGCTTTCCAAAATCACGGGATTTTGTTGCTCGCACAGGGTGTCGCCGGTGGTGGTTTCTTTCAGGCCGATGGCCGCTGCAATGTCGCCCGCATAAACCACTTCGATGTCTTCGCGGCGGTTGGCGTGCATTTGCAGGATGCGACCGATGCGCTCATTCTTGTGCTTGCTGGCGTTGAACACCGTGGAGCCAGAACGAACCTTGCCGCTGTATACACGGAAGAAGCACAGCTTGCCCACAAAGGGGTCGGTGGCGATTTTGAACGCCAATGCGCTGAAGGGTTCATCGTCACTGCTGTGGCGCTCGATCTCTTCATCCGTCTTGGGATTGATGCCTTTGATGGCCTCAATGTCCGTGGGCGCAGGCATGAACTCCACCACGGCATCCAGCAGTTGCTGCACGCCTTTGTTGCGGTAGCTCGTGCCGCAAACCACGGGCACCATGCTGTTGGCGATGGTTGCCGCGCGAATGCAAGCCTTGATTTCGTCGACACAAAGCTCTTCGCCGTTGAGGTATTTCTCCATCAGCGTGTCGTTTTGGTCGGCCACAGCCTCCAGCATTTCAATGCGATACAGCTCGGCTTGCTCGGCCATGTCGGCGGGGATTTCCTCCACGCGCACGTCAAGACCTTTGTCATCGTAGTACACAACGGCCTTGTTCTCCACCAAGTCAATCACGCCACGGAAGGTATCTTCCGCGCCGATGGGCAACTGGATGGGCACGGCGTTGCACTTGAGACGGTCGCGCAGCATGTCAAGCACGTTGTAGAAATCCGCGCCGGTGATGTCCATTTTGTTCACATACACCATGCGGGGCACGCGGTACTTGTCTGCTTGGCGCCACACGGTTTCACTTTGGGGTTCAACACCGCCTTTGGCGCACAGCACGGTAACGCTACCGTCCAGCACGCGCAAGCTGCGCTCAACCTCCACCGTGAAGTCCACGTGGCCGGGGGTGTCGATAATGTTGATGCGATGATCACGCCAAAAGCAGGTCGTGGCAGCCGAAGTGATGGTGATGCCGCGCTCTTGCTCTTGTTCCATCCAGTCCATGGTGGCGGCGCCGTCGTGCGTTTCGCCCAGCTTGTGCGTTTTGCCTGTGTAGAACAAAATGCGTTCGCTGGTTGTTGTTTTGCCGGCGTCGATGTGTGCCATGATGCCGATGTTGCGTGTCATTTCCAGGGATACTTGTCGGGACATATTCGCTCCTTAGTTGTCGTTTACCATCTGAAATGCGCAAAGGCTTTGTTTGCATCAGCCATTTTATGCATGTCTTCGCGTTTTTTGAACGCGGCACCGGTTTCGTTGCATGCGTCCAGAATTTCGTTGGCCAGGCGTTCTTTCATTGTGCGTTCACTGCGGGCGCGGGAGTAGTTGGTGATCCACCGCAGACCCAGCGTTTGGCGGCGCTCTGGGCGCACGTCAATGGGCACCTGGTAGGTGGCACCGCCCACGCGGCGGGCTTTGACTTCAAGCGAGGGCATTACGTTTTCCATCGCTTTTTCAAAAGCCTCAAGGGGTTCTTGACCGGATTTTTCGCGGATAATGTCGAAAGCGTCGTATACAATGCGCTGCGCAACGCCTTTTTTGCCGTCAATCATCACGTTGTTAATCAACCGTGTGACCAACTTTGACCCATACAGGGGATCTGGCAAAACGTCGCGCTTGGCAATTTGGCCTCTTCTTGGCACTTCGCTTCCCTCCTTCATTAAATATTATGAAATCTTAGGTACTGAGCCAGCAAGAGAACCATATATAGCATGAACTTATTCATGGTAATTATTCTCATTACTGGGTTTGCGCGCTTACTTCTTGTCGCGCTTTTGACCGTATTTGCTGCGGCCTTGTTTGCGGTTTTGCACACCTTGGGTGTCCAATGTGCCGCGGATGACGTGATAGCGCACGCCGGGCAGGTCACGCACACGGCCGCCGCGGATGAGCACAACGCTGTGTTCTTGCAGGTTGTGGCCAACGCCGGGGATGTAGCTGGTGACTTCAATGCCGTTGCTCAAGCGCACACGAGCGATTTTGCGCAGCGCGGAGTTCGGTTTTTTCGGCGTAGTGGTTTTCACTGCCGTGCACACACCGCGTTTTTGCGGGCTATCTTGGTTGGTTTGCACGTTTTTGTGGCTGTTGAGGCCTTTGCGCAGTGCAGGGGTTTTCGACTTGCGCACGCTGGTTTCGCGTCCGTTGCGGACAAGCTGATTAAAGGTTGGCATTCTGGTTCTCCTTTCATGACAAAATACGTCGCGATAAATACGCAACCCTAATAGTATAACACAAGAAGCTGAACTTGTCAACCCCTTGTGTCGAATTTTCTATTCGCCGATAGCAGAAACGGTTGTGTTGAATATTTCGCGCGCGCTATTGAGCGCGTATGAGGTGGATGGCTCGTCGACTTCCATTTCATCGGGGTAGCGCAGCCGCACAGCATAAGGTGTAAGCTGCTTGCCTGCTTCAGAAAAAACATGAAACACCGGCGTGTGTGTGCGACAAAGCTCAATGAGCAACACAATGTCGTGCGTATAAGGTGGCTCAATACCCAAACTGATGAGATAAGCTTTGACGGATTTTTCCGCGCATTGTTGGCTCAAAAAGCAAATCAATTCAAGCGGACGCGGCCAGCGGTTGTCGTATAAATACTGCGCGTTGTTCAAGTCATCGGTGGCTTTAGCTAGCCATTGAGCGACTTCGCTTGTCATAGAGCAGCACTCCTTTTTGCGCAACGTTTTTTTCAATGGTGGCGATCCATGTTTTTCGTTCGTGAAATCGGCTGACGGTGTTAGCTAAAATATCGATAGGCTTGTTTAGTGGTCGTGGCACAGCGCGGTATGAATGATGCACCGCGTCTATCACGCGCATGTTGTCGGGCACCACCACGAAAAAATCATAGTCGCTGTTTTCGTGCGGTTGTCCATAGGCGTAGGAGCCGAACAGGTAAATCTGCTCGGCGGGCACAGCATCTTTGATTGCTTCGGCGATTGCCTTGATTTCATCGTTGATGTGCATGTCTCAACTCCTATTTTCTACTCACCCTCAACGGCGAGTTCCATGGCGTCCATGAACTGCCGCGCGAAGGGGTTGGCGGTGTTCACCACTGTCACGTCGGTGTAGCACTGCATGCCGGTGCCGCTGGGCAGGAGCTTGCCGATGATGACGTTCTCCTTCAGACCAATGAGCGGGTCACTTTTGCCTTTGATGGCGGCTTCCGTGAGCACTTTGGTGGTCTCTTGGAAGGACGCTGCAGACAGGAAGCTCTCCGTTGCCAAGGAGGCTTTGGTGATACCCATCAGCACAGGCTCAACTTGCGGCAGATAGGCGGCATCGCCATCGCGTGCGTTGATTTCCTCGCAGGTGTGGCGGAACTGCCGTTTTTCCAGCAGTGTGCCGGGCAGGAAGTCCGAGCTCCCCGGCTCAACCACGCGCAGTTTGCGCATCATCTGGCGGATGATGACTTCAATGTGTTTGTCGGCGATGTCTACCCCTTGGCCGCGATAAGTGCGCTGCACCTCTTGGATGAGGTAGCTGTGCACGTCATGCACGCCGAGCACGGCGAGGATGTCGTGCGGGTTGCGCGCGCCTTCGGTGATGTTTTCGCCGCGACGCACGCGGCTGCCGTTGGTCACCTTGATGATTTGGTCGTAGGGGATGGGGTAGGCGCGTTCTTCGGGGTTTTCGGCATCTTCGCTGGTGATGATGACGTTCTTGCTCTTCTTGATTTCACGGAAGCTCACGATGCCGTCGATCTCGGCGATTTGTGCAAGCAACTTGGGCTTGCGTGCCTCGAAGAGTTCCTCAACGCGCGGCAGACCCTGGGTGATGTCGCTGGTGTCGCGCGCGCCGCCGGTGTGGAAGGTACGCATGGTCAGCTGCGTGCCGGGTTCACCGATGGACTGTGCGGCGATGATGCCCACGGCCTCGCCCACGGTGACCGGTTCGCCAGTGGCGAGGTTCATGCCGTAGCACTTGATGCACACGCCGCGCTCGCTTTCGCAGGTCAGCAGCGAACGAATGGCGACTTGCTCACGCTTGCCTTCGGGCGTGTTGTCGCGCACATAGGCGGCGATGGCGTTGGCTTGGCTTTCGTTGATGATTTCGTCTTTGCTGTGCAGCAATTCGCCGCTGGCTTCGTTAACGAGGTCGTGTAACAGATAGCGTCCCAGCAGGCGTTCTTCCATCGGCACAATGCGGCGGCCGTCGGCAAACACGTCGTAGACATCCGCACCGTCGGGGCAGCCGCAGTCGCTTTCGCGGATGATTACATCCTGCGACACGTCAACTAAGCGGCGGGTGAGGTAACCGGAGTCGGCGGTGCGCAGCGCGGTGTCGGCCAAGCCTTTGCGCGCACCACGTGAGGCGATGAAGTATTCCAAAATGTTCAAGCCTTCGCGATAATTGGCGCGAATGGGCACTTCGATGGTGCGGCCTGCGGTGTTGGCAATCAGCCCGCGCATGCCGGCCAGCTGGCGCAACTGGCTGTCGTTGCCGCGCGCGCCGGAGCGCAGCATCATGTTGATGGGGTTGTATTCGTCGAAGTTTTCTTTCAAGGCGTCGGCAACGCGCTTGGTGCACTCTTCCCATGTGGAGATGGTGCGTTGGCTGCGTTCGTCGTTGGAGAAGAAACCGCGATTATACTGGCGCTGAATGCTTTGGATTTTCTCTTCGGTTTCGGCCAAAATACCAGCTTTTTGCGGCGGGATGGTGGCATCTGCCACGGCCACCGTGATGCCCGAGCGTGTGCTGAAGCGGTAGCCTTGGTCTTTGATGTTGTCCAGAATTTTGGCGGCTTCACTCGTGCCGTGCACGCGAATGCAGCGGTCGATGATTTTGCCCAGTTGGTTTTTGTTCACCAGGAAGCTGATTTCCAGCTCAAACTCTTTTTCGGGGTCGCTGCGGTCAACATAGCCCAAATCTTGCGGAATGGGTTCGTTGAAGATAACACGACCCAGTGTGGTTTCTACCATGCGTGATTTTTTCACGCCGTCGATGGTTTTGGTCATGCGAATGAAGATTTTTGCGTGCAGGCTGATGTCGCCTTCTTCATAGGCCATGTGCGCTTCTTCGATGCTGCTGAAGTGTTTGTTTTCGCCAATGTCGCCTTTGCGCTCCAAGGTCATGTAGTAGGACCCCAGCACCATGTCCTGCGTGGGCACGGCAACGGGCTTGCCGTCGGAGGGTTTGAGCAAGTTGTTGGCGGCCAGCATCAGCAGGCGAGCCTCGGCTTGCGCTTCCACGCTCAGCGGCACGTGCACGGCCATTTGGTCGCCGTCGAAGTCGGCGTTGAAGGCGGTGCACACCAGCGGATGCAGCTTGATTGCACGACCTTCAACCAGCACAGGCTCGAACGCTTGAATACCCAAGCGGTGCAGCGTGGGCGCGCGGTTGAGCATGATGGGATGGTCGTCGATGACGTATTCCAAGGCGTCCCACACATCGTTGTGCGAGCGTTCGACCATTTTGCGGGCGGATTTCACGTTACCGGCACGCTCGGTTTCAACGAGGCGCTTCATCACGAAAGGCTTGAACAGCTCCAGTGCCATTTCTTTGGGCAGACCGCATTGGTAAATCTTCAGCTCGGGTCCAACCACGATAACCGAACGACCGGAGTAGTCCACGCGTTTGCCCAGCAGGTTTTGACGGAAACGCCCTTGCTTGCCCTTGAGCATGTCGCTAAGCGACTTGAACGCGCGGTTGTTCGCGCCCGTCACGGGTCTGCCGCGGCGGCCGTTGTCGATGAGCGCATCCACGCTTTCTTGCAGCATGCGTTTTTCGTTGCGCACGATGATTTCCGGCGCGCCAAGCTCAAGTAGCTTGTGCAGGCGGTTGTTGCGGTTGATCACGCGGCGATACAGGTCGTTGAGGTCGCTGGTGGCAAAGCGGCCGCCGTCCAGCTGCACCATGGGGCGGATTTCCGGCGGAATCACCGGCACCACGTCCAGGATCATCCAATCCGGGTGGTTGCCGCTTTGGCGGAAGGCTTCCACGCACTCCAGACGCTTGAGCAGCTTGGTGCGTTTTTGCCCGCTGCTGCCCTCAAATTGCACTTTGAGATCTTCGTACAGCTCCTCCAAGTTGATGCCCGCGAGCAGCTCTTGGATAGCCTCGGCGCCCATGCCCGCTTTGAAGTCGTCTTCATAGCGCATGCGGTATTCTTGATAGGTTTTTTCGTCCATGGTTTGCCCCTTCATCAAGGGCGTGTCGCCGGCGTCGGTGACGATATACATGGCGAAATACAGCACTTTTTCCAGGTTGCGCGGCGAAATATCGAGGATAAGCCCCATGCGCGAGGGGATGCCTTTGAAGTACCAAATGTGCGACACGGGCGCTGCCAGCTCAATGTGCCCCATGCGCTCGCGGCGCACTTTGGCCTTGGTGACTTTCACGCCGCAACGTTCGCAGATTTTGTCTTTGTAGCGCATGCGTTTATACTTGCCGCAGTGGCATTCCCAGTCCTTGGTAGGACCAAAAATGCGCTCGCAAAACAGACCTTCACGCTCGGGTTTGAGCGTGCGGTAGTTGATGGTTTCGGGTTTCTTCACCTCGCCGAACGACCAGGTGCGGATTTGCTCAGGGGACGCCAAGCCGATGCGAATCGACTCAAAGGTGGTGTTGGGTGCTTGCGCTTGCAATTGTTCCATATTTTCTCCCCTTAATGCATGTTATTCTTCTTCTGGCTCGGGCTTAAATTCTTCGTCCGCAAACTCGTCGGTGAACGCATCTTCTGTTGCAGCGCTGTCGTCTTCTTCGTCAAGCCCAACGTCGATATCTTCCAGCTCGTCTTCGTCGAGGTCTTCGTCGTCTTCATCCTCATCTTCGTCAAGCAGTGTCAAGTCTTGCTGCACAGCGGGGCGCTCGGCCATGCCGAAGCCGGGTTCGTCCTCGAAGGTTTGCTTCAGGTCGATTTCTTCGCCGTCTTTGTTCAGGATGCGCACATCCAGCGCGAGGGACTGCAGCTCTTTCACCAGCACCTTGAAGCTTTCGGGGATGCTGGGCTGCGGCACATTTTTGCCCTTGACGATGGCTTCGTAGGTCTTCACACGGCCGACAACATCGTCCGACTTGACGGTCAAAATCTCTTGCAGCGTGTAAGCCGCGCCGTAGGCCTCCAGCGCCCACACTTCCATCTCGCCGAAGCGCTGACCGCCGAACTGCGCCTTGCCGCCCAGCGGTTGCTGGGTCACGAGGCTGTAAGGTCCGGTGGAGCGTGCGTGGATTTTATCGTCAACCAAGTGCAGCAGCTTCAAGAAGTACATCACGCCCACGGTGACTTTGTTGTCAAACGGGCGACCGGTGCGGCCGTCGAACAGCTTAACCTTGCCGTCTTGTGCAATGCCCGCTTCGTTGAGTGCATCGCGGATGTCTTGTTCTTGTGCGCCGTCGAACACGGGGGTCATCAGCATGTGCTTGTGGCCGTCGCGCAGACCAATGGCGCGTGCGGCAAAGCCCAAGTGAACCTCCAGCACTTGCCCGATGTTCATGCGGCTGGGCACGCCCAGGGGGTTGAGCACGATGTCAAGCGGTGTGCCGTCTTCGAGGAAGGGCATGTCTTCTTGCGGCAAAATGCGCGAAACCACGCCTTTGTTGCCGTGGCGACCTGCCATTTTGTCGCCGACGCTCAGCTTGCGTTTTTGCGCGATGAAGCAGCGCACCACTTTGTTCACGCCGGGGCTAAGCTCATCGCTGTTTTCGCGAGTGAAGACTTCCACGTTCACCACGATGCCGTACTCACCGTGCGGCAGGCGCAGGCTGGTGTCGCGCACTTCCTTGACTTTTTCGCCAAAGATGGCACGCAGCAGGCGTTCTTCGGCGGTCAGCTCGGTTTCGCCTTTTGGCGTGACCTTGCCCACCAGAATGTCGCCGCTTTTCACCTCTGCGCCAACGCGGATTACGCCCATTTCGTCGAGGTCTTTCATCGCGTCATCACCCACGTTGGGGATGTCACGCGTGATTTCCTCGGCGCCGAGCTTGGTGTCGCGGGCTTCAAGCTCAAATTGCTCAATATGGATAGACGTGTACACGTCATCCTGCACCATTTTTTCGTTCACCAGCACGGCGTCTTCGTAGTTGTAGCCTTCCCAGGTCATGAAGCCGATCAGCGCGTTTTTGCCCAGCGAGATCTCGCCTTGGTCAGTCGCGGGACCGTCGGCAATCACTTGCCCGGTGATGATTTTATCGCCCACGGCAACAATCGGGCGCTGGTTGATGCAGGTGCCCGCATTGCTGCGCAGGAATTTGGTTAAGGTATATTCGCGGCTGCGACCGGTGGTTTCGGTGATGACCACTTTTTCGGCGCTCACGTAGCTCACCACGCCGGGCGCTTCGGCCAGCACCACCACGCCGCTGTCAAGTGCGGCTTTGTATTCCATGCCGGTGCCCACCAACGGTGCGTCGGTTTTCAGCAATGGCACAGCTTGCCGTTGCATGTTCGAGCCCATCAGCGCGCGGTTGGCGTCGTCGTTTTCAAGGAAGGGAATCATTGCCGTGGCAACGGACACCACCATCTTCGGCGACACGTCCATGTATTGCACACGGGCGGGGTCAACCTCAAGGTATTCGTCCAAGTGGCGGG